>NZ_RZTF01000773.1:0-1151 GCF_004023175.1 Mesorhizobium sp. M7A.F.Ca.MR.362.00.0.0 | reverse complement strand
CATCATTTCTTTCCAGTCGCGCAGGCTCAGATTGTAGGCCAGATACCAGCGCACGCATAACAAGATGACGGACTGGTCGAACTGACGGCCTTTGAACATCTCGAACCTCGCGAAAATTGATGCAGGGTTCCTCCCATGCGACCAGTTACCAAAACTTTGCAACACAACCCCAGTTCGTCACCCTGTCCGGGATCGAAATGTAACTTTACAGTGCCGTCTCAACTGACGCCATGCTGACACCTCGTGTCGGGATTGTCGTGTCTGCGACACCGGCTTGCTTAGCCGATTGGTTTGCGTCAGGCTAAATAGCTGAAAACAAATCACAACATTTCTCGTTCGGCCCGATCAGCCAATTTGGCCCGAGTTTTGAGACCCTTCGGTGTGAGGCGGCGAGCGCTGCCCCGGTATTCATGTCGCGGGTCACCGAGATGGATGGAAAGATAGATGGCATTTCATATTAATCTGGAAACAGAACGTTTATTCATGCGCCCAATACGTCTTTGGGACGGCGATGCCCTGCATCGCCTACACTGTGATCCGCTAGTAGTCGAATCGATAATGGGGGGAATACGGCCAACGCGGGAAATGTCCGAGGCGCGGCTATCCTTCTATCTTCATGAGTGGGAAACCTACGGGTATGGATTCTGGATGGTCTATGAACGAGAGGACAATGGCGACTTGCATTTCGTGGGGCGGTCCGGGCTGCGCCGCGTCGATGACAACGACATTGAAACCGGATGCTGCTTGTTCGGAACCCGATGTGGTCAGGGGATTGGGCCCGAAAGCCTTAAGCCAGTGATCGAATTCGCCTTCGCAACCCAACCTATCGATCGGTTGGTCTCTTTCATACGCCCGACGAATATACGATCCCTCAGAACGAGAACGCCACTGGGCTTTTCCTGCCTCGGGCCAGTTGTCGTTGATGGAACGAACTATCAGCTCTTTGAATTGCGCCGTCCGCCTCGGTGACGCTAAGCAAACTGGTACGCATTGGGCTGACGTTGGTGCATGGATCCGGACTTAAGCGGATGGCGATCTTTGAAGCGGCAGACTATGCCGTGGCTGCCTTGCGGCGAACGGATTGCGGGCGTGCGCAGGCTAGCATGCGGTTGAGGCCGGCGCAGCCGATGGCGACCTCGGTCTGCTGAACG
>NZ_RZTF01000772.1:0-1161 GCF_004023175.1 Mesorhizobium sp. M7A.F.Ca.MR.362.00.0.0 | reverse complement strand
GCAGCAAATCACCGGTGGTCGACCGGGCGAGCACGAGATAGCGCGCGGCGACGGCCTTGACCTCGTCTGCCGTGACCTTGCGGATGCGGTCCGTCCACTGCTGGAGGTCCTGAACATTGCCGCCGGTGGCAAGCGTCGAGCCATAGATGTTGGCCATGGAATCCTGCTTGTCGCGGGCAAAGGTCATCGACCTGACATAGCGGTCCTTGGCCTTTTCCAGCTCCGAAGGCGTGACGCCATCCTTGACGATGCGCACCACTTCGGCATCGACCGCCGCTTCGACGTCGGAGATTTTGGCATCCCCGCGCGGCGCGCCATAGACGGTGAAGTTGGTGTCGTCGAGCATGGTGCCCTGGAAAAAGGCGCCGGCGCTGGATGCGATACCTTGCTGGACGACGAGCGCCTGGTAGAGCCGGCTGCGATTGCCGCCGCCGAGGATCTCCGCCAAGAGGTCGAGCGCTTCCGCCTCGCCCGGCTTGCCTGTGTGATAGGACGGCACCACCCATTGGGTGGAAAAGCTCGGCACGCTGACGCGGGCATCGGCGAGCGTCACCGTGCGCTTGGTGTTCTGCTCCGGCTCGACCGGACGGATGCGCGGCGGCAGATCGGGGCCGCGCGCCACCTTGCCATAGGTCTTTTCGGCCAGCGCCCGCACCGTATCCGGTTCGACATCGCCGGCAACGATCAGCACCGCGTTGTTGGGCCGGTAGTATTTGTCGTAGAAGGCGACAGCGTCGGCGCGGTTCAGCTGCTGCATCTCCTGCATCCAGCCGATGACCGGAATGCGATAGGGCTGGTTCTGCCACAGCGTCGCATCGACCTCCTCGTCCAGCACGGCCTCGGGGCTGTTGTCGATGCGCGAGCGGCGCTCCTCGAGGATGACATCGCGCTCGGTCTTGATGACATCGTCGGTGAGTATGAGATTGCGCATGCGATCGGCCTCGAAGCTCATCATCAACTCGAGTGCCGACGGTGCCACCGTCTCGTGGAAGGCGGTGTAGTCGTAGGAGGTGAAGGCGTTGTTGGAGCCGCCGATATCGGAGATGGCGCGGTCGAACTCGCCCGCCGCATGGTTGGTCGTCGCCTTGAACATCAGATGTTCGAAGAAATGGGCAATGCCGGATTTGCCGGGCGGCTCGTCGGCGCTGCCGATCTTGTACC
>NZ_RZTF01000771.1:0-1163 GCF_004023175.1 Mesorhizobium sp. M7A.F.Ca.MR.362.00.0.0 | reverse complement strand
AAAGGTAAATTCGAGCGTAACAAGCCTCACGTGAACATCGGCACGATTGGCCACGTCGACCATGGCAAGACGTCGCTTACGGCGGCGATCACCAAGTATTTTGGCGAGTACAAGCGCTACGACCAGATCGACGCTGCTCCTGAGGAAAAGGCGCGCGGCATCACGATCTCGACAGCGCACGTCGAATATGAGACGGCCAACCGCCACTACGCTCACGTCGACTGCCCCGGCCACGCCGACTATGTGAAGAACATGATCACCGGTGCCGCGCAGATGGACGGCGCGATCCTGGTCGTGTCGGCTGCCGACGGTCCGATGCCGCAGACCCGCGAGCACATCCTGCTGGCGCGTCAGGTCGGCGTGCCGTCGATCGTGGTGTTCCTGAACAAGGTCGACCAGGTCGACGACGCCGAGCTGCTCGAACTGGTCGAGCTCGAGGTTCGCGAGCTTCTGACCAAGAACGAGTTCCCCGGCGACGACATTCCGATCGTCAAGGGTTCGGCGCTGGCTGCTCTGGAAGATTCGGACAAGAAGATCGGTGAAGACGCGATCCGCGAGCTGATGGCTGCGGTCGATGCCTACATCCCGACGCCGGTTCGTCCGCTCGACAAGCCGTTCCTGATGCCGATCGAAGACGTGTTCTCGATCTCGGGCCGCGGCACGGTCGTGACCGGCCGCGTCGAGCGCGGCGTGGTCAAGGTCGGCGAGGAGCTGGAGATCATCGGCATCCGTCCGACGACCAAGACGACCTGCACGGGCGTGGAAATGTTCCGCAAGCTGCTCGATCAGGGCCAGGCCGGCGACAACATCGGCGCGCTGCTGCGCGGCGTTGATCGTGAAGGTGTCGAGCGCGGCCAGGTTCTGGCCAAGCCGGGTACGGTGAAGCCGCACAAGAAGTTCGTGGCCGAAGCCTACATCCTGACCAAGGACGAAGGTGGCCGTCACACGCCGTTCTTCACCAACTACCGTCCGCAGTTCTACTTCCGCACGACGGACGTGACCGGCATCGTGTCGCTGCCGGAAGGCACCGAAATGGTGATGCCGGGCGACAACATCACAGTCGATGTCGAGCTGATCGTGCCGATCGCCATGGAAGAGAAGCTGCGCTTCGCTATCCGTGAAGGCGGCCGCACCGTCGGTGCCGGCATCGTCGTCACCATCAA
>NZ_RZTF01000076.1:16981-20476 GCF_004023175.1 Mesorhizobium sp. M7A.F.Ca.MR.362.00.0.0 | reverse complement strand
GGGTCACTGGCGCAAATCAGCACCATGGGCGAATTTGTACCATAGCTGAGGTCACCGAGTCAAGAAAAAATTCCTATCGCTGCCGACGCAAGCTGCCGATGCCGCCGAACTGGTTGTCGTCAGGCCTTCTGTTAACCTGCGTTGGAAGCCCTGCCAGGAGGATCAGTTGTTTTCCGGATGACCGGCGATGCTGGTGCGCGTCAGCTGCCAGTGGACTTCGGCGATTTCCGAGGCCTTGAAGGCAAGCACGATCTGGCGGCTGCGGCGCGGGCCGCCAAGACCGGCGAAATAGATCGATTCCTCGACTTCCGGCACCACCTCGGCTGCTGTGAACACCCAGGTATCGGCCTGATCGGCGGCCAGCACCAGGCGGTCATGCTCGTCCTGCAAAAGGTTGATGTCGGGGTGGACATGGAAGCGGACGGTGACGAAGTCGCGGCCATTGTTGCGGATCGCGGCATTGCCGGGCCGCTGGAAGCGGTCGCGACCAGCCAGCACATTGCCGTTCGCCGACAGTTTCAGCTCGCGCTCATGCAGGAAGCCGAAGCGCGGGACATAGCCGTCATGGCGGGCGATGAAGCCCTGAATGCCCTTCTGGTCGGTGCGCTTGCACTGCACGTGCTGCGGGCCGCCGATCAGCGGCGAACCGAGCAGGTCGTTGACACGCAGCGAATGGCTGAAGCGCGCCGACGAGGTGTCGTTGATGGTGGCGGTCGAGTGCGCGGCGGTGGCGCGCGCCAGCGGCCGGAATTCAGCCGCGCCATAGGTGTCGATGCCGGCATTGACGATGTAGTGCTGGCGGCCGGACGACAGTTCGAAGGCAAGGCAGCTGGCGTGTGCGGCGTTGGACACATCGACCGGCGGCGGCGGGCCGGTGTCGGCGATGACCGTGGTGCCGCCCATTGACAGGCGCTCATAGCCGGAATGCGGCGCATGCAGCAGCGGCGCGCCGGCGGTGTCGTCGTGGCGCAGAATGGTGGCGATGCGGTCGTGGATGGTGGCGCCCATGCCGTTGAAGCGGGCGAGGCTGCCATCCTGATGGCGAAAGAAGCGCAGCGCCGGCAGCATGCGGTCGATGGCGCCGATCAGCGCCTGCGGCGGCGTTTCCGCCTGGTTGGCATAGGTCTGGCGCAGCGGCAGAAGGTCGGCGAGGATTTCCAGGACGACCATCGGATTGCGCGAAATGTGCCCGCCATCGGCGAGGATCTGGCGGTCGAGTTCCTCGGCAAGATTGCGGGTCGCGCCACGCAGGGCCGATGCCGGCGCCGGCAGGGACAAGGCAGCGAAGGCGAGCGCGATGCGAGCCCGCAGCCTGTCCTTGCCGTCGGGCATTTCGCGCGCCATCGACCTGAGGTAGCGGATCTGGATGGCTACCGATTTCAGGAAGGCGCGGTAGAAAGGGAACTCGGCGCCCTGCAATACGACCGAGGAGTGCTGTAACCAGGCGATGATGCGCTTGGCCGTCGTGCCGGGCTCCCAGGCGATGCCGGAAATATGGCTGCCATGCATGGTGATCCAATCGGAGACCAGGGCGCGGGCATTGGCGGCGGCAAGCTCGGTGCCGGCGGCGCGCATATGGCGCAGCCAGCGAAAGCCGTGCAGCGTCTTCTGCCAGCCGTGATTGGGCACGCTGATCTGGAAAGGCGACTTGCCGCCGGTCTCGACGAGATGCCCCGACAGGGGATAGCGGCCGTAATAGATCTCGAGTGCGATCTGCGGGTCGGCGAGGCGCAGGTCCGGCGGTGCGATCAGCACACGTTCCGGCGTGCGGCCGGAATAGCGCCAGCGATAGACAGGCCCGGCGCGCAGGCGCCGGCGCGTTTTGCGCCAGAACTCCTTCGCGACAAGCGTCCACAGACGCGTCGTGCTGCTGGCAGCAAGTGCCAAAACCCCTCCTGATCGTCCTCTACCCCGGCGCCGAGTCTACATGATTGCACGATTCGTGCGAAGGCGAATTCCACGACCCCACGCCGGTTCACCTGGCTTTGCCCCCGATCCTACCCCAAAAAGTCAGTAAATCCGGGCAATTCAATCGCTAGCCGGCTCGCCGCATGCGAGCGGCGAAGAAACCATCGAGGCCCGAGCGTTCCGGCGCGCCGAGTTCCAGGTCGGCGGGCGTGGTGCGCAGCGTGCCTTGCGGCGTCAGGAACGGATCGATGCCGGCGATCTCGCCTTGCCGCAACGGATCGTTGGTGACTTCAGGCGTGCCGGCCAGAAAGGCGCGATAGAGATCCTCGCCTTCGAGCGGATCGAGCGAACAGTTGGAAAAGACGATCCTGCCGCCGGGCTTCACCAGCGTGACGGCGCGGGCGAGCAGCCTGCGTTGCAGGTCGGCCAGTTTTTCGACATCGGCCGAAGTCTTGGTCCATGGCACGTCGGGATGCCGCCGCACCGTGCCGGTCGATGAGCAGGGCGCGTCGAGGAGCACGGCGTCGAACAAGCCCTTCGGCTCGTATTTGAGCAGGTCGGCCTGAACGATTTCGGCGGACAGGCCGAGACGCTCGAGATTCTGCGTCAGCCGCACGAGCCGGTTTTTCGAGGTGTCGACGGCGGTGACCTTCGCGCCGGCAACGATCAGCTGCGCGGTCTTGCCGCCGGGCGCGGCGCAGAGATCGGCAACCCGCAATCCCGCGACATCGCCGAACAGCCGGGCGGGCAGGCTGGCCGCGGCGTCCTGGACCCACCAGGCGCCCTCGGCAAAGCCAGGCAATTCAGTGACAGGACCGACAAGATTCTCGACTCGCACCGTGCCTGTCGGCAGGACGATACCGCCAAGTTTTTCGGCCCAAAGACCGGGATCGGCCTTGACCGAGAAGTCGACCGGCGCCTCAACGCAATGCGCTTCGAGGATCTGTCCGGCCTTCTCGTTGCCGTAGGTGGTCTTCAGCCGATCGGAAAACCACTTTGGCGCTTCGTCGGTGGCGGCAAGGGCGGCAGGCAATTCTGTTTCCTTGGCACGTGCCAGTGTGCGCAGCACACCATTGACGAGGCCGGAGAAGCGCACCGTGCGCGGATCGGATTTGGCATGGGTCACCGCAATGTCGACGGCGGCGCTGTCGGGAATATCGAGGAACAGGATCTGAGCTGCGGCGACATGCAATATGTGCGACAAAGCGGTGGCGTTGGGCGGCAGTGGCTTTTCCAGGCGCCGCGCCAGCAGCCCTGATATGGTCATGCGGTAGCGCAGCGCGGTGACCAGGATGGCGCGGACCAGGCCGCGATCGCGCAAGTCGAGCACCTTGTACTGCGGGTGGCCGTTTTCGTGATCGGTCAGCCCGTCAAGCGGTGTCCTGGCGTCGATGACGGCGGCAAGCAGGCGCGCCGCTGCCTTGCGTGCGGCGAGGCCGGCAACGAAGTCCCCGCCGTCCCTGTGTTCCTGATCGCCTGAAACCGTGCGTCGAGCTCCTCTGTCCGCCACGCTCACGACCAACGGCCCTTGGGCCCGGTCGGATTGCGACCCCATGGGTTGGATTTGGGCTTGGCGGGCTCCGCCGG
>NZ_RZTF01000076.1:15623-16971 GCF_004023175.1 Mesorhizobium sp. M7A.F.Ca.MR.362.00.0.0 | reverse complement strand
GGCGTCGACGCCTGGCGCGGGGCGGCCTGGGTTTCGCCTTGCATCTGCTGCGCCATCGCCTGCAAGGCTGCGATGCGGTTCTCAGTGGCGGGGTGGGTGGAGAACAGGCTGTCCATGCGCTCGCCGTGAAGGGGATTGATGATGAAGAGATGCGCGGTCGCGGGATTGCGCTCGGCATCGGGGTTGCGGATGCGTTCGGCGCCGCGGGCGATCTTGTCAAGCGCCGATGCCAGCCAGAGTGGGTGTCCACAGATTTCAGCGCCACGCCGGTCGGCCTCGTATTCGCGGGTGCGGCTGACCGCCATCTGCACGACCATCGCTGCAAAGGGCGCTACGATCATCGCCGCCAGCACGCCGACAAAGCCGAATGGATTGTTGTCGCGATTGCCACTGAAAAAGAAGGCGAAATTGCCGAGCATCGAGATGGCACCGGCAAAGGTGGCGACGATCGTCATGGTGAGCGTGTCGCGGTGCTGCACATGGGCGAGCTCGTGCGCCATGACGGCTGCGACCTCTTCAGGCGTCAACGCTTGTAACAGGCCGGTGGAGGCAGCAACCGCCGCGTTCTGCGGGTTGCGGCCGGTGGCAAAGGCGTTCGGCTGCGGGTTGTCGATCAGATAGGTCTTCGGCATCGGCAGGCCGGCCTGTTTGGCCATTGCCTGGACGATGGCGTAATATTCGGGCGCGTTCCTTTCGTCGACCTCGACGGCACGGTTCATCGACAGCACCATCTTGTCGGCATTCCAGTAGCTGAACAGATTGGTGCCGGCCGCGAACAGGAAGGCGATCATCATGCCGCCGGTTCCGCCGATCAAAAAGCCGACGCCCATGAACAGCGCGGTCATCGCGGCAAGAAGCATGGCGGTGCGGATGGTGTTCATCGTCTGCTCCTGTCGAAATGGCACCGAAAAGGGGTCGATCGTCGTGCGTTCATGGCTATATGATGGGAAACGCCAGTTCCTGTTTCAATTGACTGGGCTCAATCTGCCGAGATTATCGCATGACCGACGAAATCAGTAAAACAGGCGCCGCTTCTGCCGAAGCGGCATCGCAGAGAGAGCTAACGCCGGCCGCACGCCGTGCGTTGGCCGAGGCCGCAGCGCGGCGGGAAGACTACCGCGAAAAGGAGGCCGCGCTGCCGAAGGAGATCGGCGGCCGCGGCGGCAAGGAGCCAGGGCGCTACGGCGACTGGGAGGTAAAGGGCCTCACCAGCGATTTCTAGATGCCGCCTAGGCGGCGTTGCGCTGCGGCTCGAGCGCGATCCAGCCACGCTCGTCGACGGTGATGCCGACCATGTCGTAGCCTGCGATCGCGGCATGTTGCGTTGGCAAGGGGTGCTTGTGCGTGG
>NZ_RZTF01000076.1:0-15613 GCF_004023175.1 Mesorhizobium sp. M7A.F.Ca.MR.362.00.0.0 | reverse complement strand
CTTTACCTCCCAGTCGCCGTAGCGCCCGCCGCTTCGGCTGCCGCGATGCCAGCTGGAGCATCCTCGAAGACGAGGCAATCGCGCGCGTCGAAGCCGAGCCGTTCCGCGCCAAGCCGGAAGCAATCGGGCGCCGGCTTGCCGCGGGAGACATCTTCCGCCGCGACGATGATGGCCGGGACGGGGATGCCGGCGGCCTTCATGCGCAACAGCGCCAGCTCACGTGGGGCGGAGGTGACGATTGCCCAGCGTTCGGGCGGCAGCGAATCGAGGAATGCCACGGCGCCTGAGATCTGGATAATGCCATCGAGATCGGCCGCCTCGGCCTTCAGCAGCAGATCAGCCTCGTATGCCGGGTCGACGCCCGGCAGTGCCAGGCCGGTGATGGTCTCGATCGCGCGCACGCCATGGATCGTCGGCAGGAAGGCGGCGACGTCGAGCCCCTGGCGGAGAGCCCAATTGCTCCACACCCGTTCCGCCGAGGCGATGGAATTGATGAGCGTGCCGTCCATGTCGAAGAGGAAGGCCGCGAATTTTCTGCCTGAATACATGATTTTCCTTGAGTCCGGGGAGGCGCTTGGTCGGGTGGCCGAACCTAACGTCTCGACTGCGGCAGGGGAAGACACGGGGGCGTGCTTTTCGATCGGCCCAGGGAACCACGATATCCTCCGGGCGTTTGGGAAGGACTGCTTCTCACAACAATGATCGAAGGGGGACCAACGGTGCTGATCCGGCTCGGCTACGAAATCGC
The DNA here is from genome assembly GCF_004023175.1 of Mesorhizobium sp. M7A.F.Ca.MR.362.00.0.0. Taxonomy (NCBI): domain Bacteria; kingdom Pseudomonadati; phylum Pseudomonadota; class Alphaproteobacteria; order Hyphomicrobiales; family Phyllobacteriaceae; genus Mesorhizobium; species Mesorhizobium sp. M7A.F.Ca.MR.362.00.0.0. The sequence continues at coordinate 14,865 of NZ_RZTF01000076.1, read as the reverse complement.
CATCGAATGCGTAGCCGCCACGCCGGTGATTTCAGTGCTCGAGATCCATCGGGACAGGCAGGGCGACATCAAGCGGCAGACGCGGGTGCTGACCTCGCCCGCGGTGCCGACAAGACTGTACCACGATCTGCATGGCAATGCCTGCCGGCGCTTCACAGCGCCCGCCGGTGGTTTTCGCATCCTGTACGACGCGGTCGTAGAGGACAGCGGCGAGACGGACGAGGTAAACACACTGGCCAGGGAAGTGCCGGTGGCGGACCTGCCGGACGAAGTTCTCGGTTATCTCCTGGGCAGCCGCTATTGCGAGACGGATCATCTGAGCAGCCTGGCCTGGCAGCTCTTCGGTGACATCCCGTCCGGCTGGGCGCGCGTGCAGGCGATCGTCGACTATGTCCACAACCGGCTGTCGTTCGGCTATGGCTATGCGCGCTCGACCCGCACCGCGGCTCAGGCGCATGAGGAGCGCGTCGGGGTCTGCCGCGACTTCGCCCATCTGGCGATCACGCTTTGCCGCTGCATGACTATTCCGGCACGCTACGTGAACGGCTATCTCGGCGATATCGGCGTGCCAGCCGATCCGGCGCCGATGGACTTCTCGGCGTGGCTGGAAGTGTTCCTCGACGGCAAATGGTACACGTTCGATCCTCGCCACAACACGCCCAGAATCGGCCGTATCGTCATCGCCCGCGGCCGCGACGCCACCGACGTGCCGCTGCTACACAGTTTCGGCCCCCACCGGCTCAGCCTGTTCAAGGTGTGGACGTACGAACAGGAAGGCAATCTGTTCAACCCGCCCTACCACGGCATCGACAGGACTGTCAGCGCACAGATGCTGGCGTAATCGCGACGCCTGCCGATGCGACAGGGTGGCAGCGAGGTTCTTTCCAGGCGCAACTTTCGGGACACATGGTCCGCTTCGGCACAGTGAGCTTGTGCCGCAACAGGACGCCGTCGATGGCGTCGCGATGCCTTGGGCCAGATCATGGTAAGCGGCCGGTAAACGCGAGCGCCACGGCGCGTTCCCGTTTACCAACCGTTCACCTTTGTGGGTTCCAAAACTCAACAAAAACAACGGCTTGCTGTTGGAAGGCGAGCTCTCCGCCAGGCCAAGGCGTCATCCGGCGGGAATCCTGCATTGCCCTTTGCGCGGCGACGAGGCCGAGGCGAGTGGAGGCTGTAGGATGCGGAATTACGGGGGTCTTGTTCACGCGGTCGGCGGCTTCGCCAGGGATCGCGGTGGAAATTTCGCGGTCCTGTTCGGCCTTAGCGCCTCGGTCTTGGCGCTGGCAGCGGGCTTCTCGGTCAACGTATCGCAGCTCTACAATGCCAGATCGAGCCTCCAGAGCGTGGTCGATGCCGCGGTCACGTCGACGGCACGCGACCTGACGACCGGCGCCACCAACGAAGCCGATGCCGACACATCGGTGCAGGCCTTTCTCGACGCCAACAGCCAAGCAGGCATTCTGCAGGCCGACCAGATCGTGCTCGACAGGTTGATCGTCGACAGGACTGCCAAGACGGTTCAGGCCGACGCCCATGTCGATGTCGCGCTGTACTTTCCGATTTTCGGCACGGGCGACATGAAACGCGTCACCGCTTCCACAACGGCGCTCTATTCGGACAAGACCGTCGAAGTGGCGATGATGCTCGACGTAACGAAATCGATGGTGAAGCGCGGCAAGGTCGACAAGATCGGCGATCTGAAAGCTGCTGCAAAAAATGCTGTTCTGACGATGCTGCAGAAGCAGGATCCGCAGAACCCCCGCATCCGCGTCGCGATTGTGCCTTATGCATCTGGCGTCAACGCCGGCAAGCTGGCGGAAAACATCTATGCCGAGAAGCAAGGCAGCTCTGAGCTCCCACCCGTCGCCGGCAGTCCGCTTCTCGTCGCCAAGACGGGCAAAAATCTGCTGCCGTCCTTCAGCGACTACATCTCCATTGTCGGCGCGGCGATGCCACGCCCGGACAATTGCGCCACCGAGCGCAAGGACAAGAACGGCAACGCGGATATGAGCGCCGACGGCCCAGACACTGTTCGCACCGACAGGAACGGCAAGAAATACTATGCCCTGGTCAACCGGGACGATCATCTCGGCGGAGGTATGAACAGGTGCCCTGGTGCGGAGGTGATCCCGCTGACCGCCGACTCCGATGCATTGCTTGAATCGATCGAGGACTTCCAGTCCGATGGCTACACGGCCGGCGCGATCGCCATTCAGTGGACCTATTATATGCTGTCGCCGCAATGGCGCACTGCAATCAGGAACGCCGGTCTCGGCAAAGGCGCCTCGGATGCCGATCCGAAGAAGATCGCCAAGGTCGCGATCCTGATGACCGATGGCCAGTTCAATACCGCCTTCGCCGGGGCTGGGGACAGGTACAACAGCCAGGGCAACCTTGCGCGCGGCAACGCCGAAACGCTGTGCGAAAATATGAAAAATGATGGCATCGAGATTTTCACCATTGGCTTCGATCTGGACGACAAGGACATGTCGGCAACCGAGCGGGACCAGGCAAAGGCGGTGCTGAAGGACTGTTCGTCGAAGGATACCTCCGCCGCCAAGAGGCATTTCTTCGACGTGTCCACCGGAGCCGAATTGGACGACGCCTTTCAGGAAATCATTCGCAACACCGAAAAGGTCGCATTGACCCAGTAGTCCGCAAACGGAAAAGGCCGCCGCTTCTTTCGAAGCCGGCGGCCTTCCGTGTTTCCGTCCGTGGCGCGGCCTTGGCGGCGACCTATCGGGTCACCCGCCGCGCATTTCGCGCCTTAACGGGAAGACTGCTTCCCGAAAGTGCAATCCGCTGAGGCCACGTTCTGGAAAACGAAATCACTCGACATCGGATCACCTCCTTTCGATTTGTTGAACACATACTGATGATGGGGTGCATTGCAGCAAAAGACAAGGTGCAGGTCTGAAATTAGCCAACGGGGGGCTTGGTGCGAGCCGCTTGCGATTGCCAGGCCGGCCGGGCAAACTTCTGCCTGGGGCCAGCATTCGGAGGAATCGCATGGAGGCAGCCGAAAAGGCCGCTCGCATCGTTCGAACGGTGATCGAAACATTGAAACCGGGGTTTGCCGTCAGGCTATGGACCGGAGAGCGGATCGGCCCCGCCACGGGTCCGGTGCTCACCATCAACGACCAGGACATCGTCTGGCAGGTGGTGAAGCGACCGTCCTTGTCGACGCTGATCGAGATGTGGATTTCCAAGACGATCAATATCGAAGACGGGACGATTTTCGACTTCTACGCCCTGCCATCGCAAGGCAAGCTCAGAACCAAGCTCAAATCGCTGCCGAAAATGGCGATCCTGCGCGACCTGCCTTCCGTGCTTTTGGCGCGCAAGCAGATGACGGCGCGGACCGATCTGTCGGGGCGCAATCCCTATGTCAGCGGTTCGAGCCAGGAGGCGATCCTGCATCACTACGACATTTCGAACGCCTTCTACCGGCTCTTCCTCGACGAGCGCATGGTCTACAGCTGCGGATACTTCAAGGATTTCGCCAATGGCATCGACCAGGCGCAGATCGACAAGCTCGACCATATCTGTCGCAAGCTCCGGCTGAAGCCTGGCGAACGACTCCTCGACATCGGCTGTGGCTGGGGAGCGATGCTCATCCATGCCGCGAAGAACTATGGTGTTATCGGCCACGGTGTCTCGCTGTCGCAGGCGCAGACCGATCTTGCCCGCGAACGCATCCGCGCCGAAGGGCTGGAGGACCGCATCACCATCGAGATCAAATCCTATGCCGAACTCACCGGCTCGTTCGACAAGATCTCGTCGATCGGCATGTTCGAACATCTCGGGCTCGCCAACCACGCCACCTATTTCAAGACCATTCATCGCCTGCTGAAGCCGGGCGGCATCTATCTGCACCACGCCATCACCCGGCGCAGCAAGGGCGACATGAAGAAGACCCTGCGCAAGGGGCCGGAGTACAAGGCGCTGCTCAAATACATTTTCCCCGGCGGCGAACTCGACACGATCGGCATGACAACAGGCAATCTCGAGGCGCATGGTTTTCTCGTCTACGATGTCGAGAACCTGCGCGAGCACTATGCCCGCACCTGCAGACTGTGGGCGGAGCGGCTGCACGAAAGGTTCGACGAGGCAATCGCCGAGGTGGGCGAAGCCAAGGCACGGCTATGGCTGCTTTACCTGACGGGCTGTTCGATCACCTTCGAACGCGCCTCGGCGCAGATTTTCCAGACCGTCGTGACCAAGCGCGCGCGTGGTCCAAGCGGCCTGCCGCCGACGCGGGCGGATCTGTATCGATAGCTTACAGGAAGCGCATCGCGTCGCCGGTTTCGATGCGCGCCGGCCGGTCGACCGTGCAATAGACCCCGAGATTGTGGGCGTTATGGCGGACCAGGTTGCGCAGGATCGCCGGATCGTGGTCGAAGCCATCCTGGGCGATGATGGTGAAACCGCAGCGGCGGCAGGGTTCCGAGATGGTCAGCAGGAGGTCGCCGATGGCAAGCTTGCGGCCGATCCATTCCGTTTCGGGAAACGAGCCTTCGATGGCCGCCATGTCGACGACGATGTTGGGGCGGAAGCGGCGTGGGTCGGTGGCGCCCTCTGGATGCAACGCCTTCAGGCGTGCCAGCGAGGCGGTGGTCAACAGATGGATCGGCGCCTTGCGATAACGCTCCGCCGTCAGCGGGCCGGAATAACCAGGCGCGGCATTCTCGCGACGAAACGGCCGGATCGAGGCCTCGAAGCCGAGATAGGCCGATACCGCGCGGTCGCTCTCGATACTTGGCGCAGCCAGCCAGTCGCTATCGGGAACGGCAATCTCGAGTTCCAGGGCAGGCGACAGCCGGGTGCGGATGCGCGGCACCTTGTGCCATTTCGGGTCGCGGTCCGGTCGCGCGATCTCATTGTCGGACGCGTCGACAAGGCCGAACATGCGGTCGCCCTTAATGCTCTCGATGTCGACCGAGATTGTCTCCCGGCGCTCGCCGGCAAGCGAACTCGCCGGATAGCGCCAAAGCTCACTGACAGTGCCAAGCGCTGCCTGCATCAGCTCTTCTTGTTTTGCCGGTTGGCGACCAAATCATCGACGACGGCCGGATCGGCGAGCGTCGAGGTATCGCCGAGCGCTGAAAAATCGTCCTCGGCAATCTTACGCAGGATGCGGCGCATGATCTTGCCGGAACGCGTCTTCGGCAGGCCGGGCGCGAACTGGAGCTTGTCGGGCGAAGCGATGGCGCCGATCTCCTTGCGGACATGGGCGACCAGCTCCTTGCGCAGCTCCTCGCTCGGCTGCTCGCCGGCCATCAGCGTGACGTAGCAGTAGATGCCCTGTCCCTTGATGTCGTGCGGATAGCCGACGACGGCGGCTTCCGAAACCTTGTCGTGGCTGACCAGTGCGGATTCGACCTCGGCCGTGCCCATGCGATGGCCGGAGACGTTGATGACGTCGTCGACGCGGCCGGTGATCCAGTAATAGCCGTCGGCGTCACGGCGGCAGCCGTCACCGGTGAAATACTTGCCCTTATAGGTCGAAAAATAGGTCTGCACGAAGCGGTCGTGGTCGCCATAGACGGTGCGCATCTGGCCCGGCCAGGAATCGGTGATGCACAGATTGCCGTCGGCCGCCCCTTCCAGCACCTTGCCCTCGCCATCGACCAGCTGCGGCTTGACGCCGAAGAAGGGTCGCGTTGCCGATCCTGCCTTGAGGTCGGTGGCGCCGGGCAGCGGTGTGATCAGGATGCCGCCGGTCTCGGTCTGCCACCAGGTGTCGACGATCGGCACCTTGCCGTTGCCGACGATGTTGAAATACCACTCCCAGGCTTCCGGATTGATCGGCTCGCCGACCGAACCCAGTACGCGCAGCGACTTGCGCGATGTCTTGGCGACATGCGCGTCGCCGGCGCCCATCAGCGCGCGCAGCGCCGTCGGCGCGGTGTAGAAGATGTTGACCTTGTGCTTGTCGATGACTTCCCAGAAGCGCGACTGCGACGGATAATTCGGCACGCCTTCGAACATCAGCGTGGTGGCGCCGTTGGCGAGCGGGCCGTAGACGATGTAGCTGTGGCCGGTGACCCAGCCGACATCGGCGGTGCACCAGTAGATGTCGCCGTCATGGTAATCGAAGACATATTGGTGGGTCATCGAGACGTAGACGAGATAGCCGGCGGTGGTGTGCAGCACGCCCTTCGGCTTGCCGGTCGAACCCGATGTGTAGAGGATGAACAGCGGGTCCTCGGCCTTCATCTTCTCGGGCTTGCATTCGGCTTTCACCGTCGCGACCTCGTCGTGGTACCAGACGTCGCGGCCTGAAACCCAGCCGGTCTTGCCGCCGGTGCGGCGCACGACCACCACCTTTTCGACTTTCGTCCCGGCTTTCGCGGCGATCTCGATCGCCTTGTCGGTGTTTTCCTTCAAAGGGATGGGCTTGCCGCCGCGCAGGCCTTCATCAGCCGTGATGACGAAGGTCGACTTGCAGTCGTCGATGCGGCCGGCCAGCGCATCCGGCGAGAAACCGCCGAAGACGATCGAATGGACGGCGCCGATACGCGTGCAGGCCAGCATCGCATAGGCGGCTTCCGGGATCATCGGCATGTAGATGGTGACGCGGTCGCCTTTCTTGACGCCGTGTTTCTTCATCACATTGGCGAGCCGGCAGACATGCTCGTAGAGCTCGTTATAGGTGACCTTCTTGTCATCGTAGGGATTGTCGCCTTCCCAGATGATGGCGGTCTGGTTGCCGCGCTTCTTCAGGTGCCGGTCGATGCAGTTGTAGGAAACGTTGGTCAGTCCGTCCTCGAACCATTTGATCGAGACCTTGCCGTCGAAAGAGGTGTTCTTGACCTTGCTGTAGGGCTTGAACCAGTCGATGCGCTTGCCGTGCTTGCCCCAGAATCTGTCCGGGTTCTTGACGCTGTCGGCATACCATTTCAGGTAGGTGTCATTGTCGATCAGCGCGTTTTTCTTCCACGCCGGCTGGACGCGATGGACATGAACCTCGGACATTCCTGACTTTCCTCCCGAACCAATCGCCGGCTTGAAATGCCGGCGGGATCGCGGCGACAGGGCCGCGAATTCGGCGGCATTATTACCAGTTCCGCCGTTACGGCAACATTAGACGTTGGATTCGCGCGGCGGGATGCCGCAGGGGGCTTCCCCGAGGCTGTCAGCACTCGGCCAAGTGCGCTGCTAACTGCATGTTTTCGCATGCTAAAGCCGGTTCAGATGAAGAAAAAATCAATAGACGATTAATCAGCGGCGCGCACAATCAGCCATGGGAGGACAGGCGAATCAACCTGGGGACCGTAATGCGCGACCATGCCGAAATGGACCTGATGCTCAAAGGCTATGGCTTGACCACGGCCAAGATTCTTTATCACTTTCCCGATCACCCGCATCTGCTGCAGAGCTTCATCTGGCAGGACTACGATCTGGCGCCGAAGTTTCCGGTGCTGATCAAGTTCATCGAATTCTGGAAGGCCAAGCTGGACGGGCCGCTGCATTCGATCAGCTACACCCACCAGAAGCTGATCGCGCCGAATGAGTGGCGCAAGGTGGATGGGGAGTTCGTGCTGCATTAGGGGCGAGTTTCGCAGCAACGGCTTCTTGAGGTCGGCGTTCTACGACGCCCCCCTCTGTCCTGCCGGACATCTCCCCCTCAAGTGGGGAGATTGGCAGCTCCGCCGACAACGCCGCCCCTTGTTACGCCTGAGATTGGCGAAAGTCGCCGCGACATCCGATCTCCCCCCTTGAGGGGGAGATGGCCGGCAGGCCAGAGGGGGGCGCTGGCCCGCGAACCTTGCGCCATGACGACCCGATGCGCTCACACCGCCGGCGGGCTCAGTCGAGCAAAGCCTTCCTGCCGCCGATACGGGAAGTACGGGTAGGGCGCGGTGACTTCGCTTGCGGCGTCGAGTTTCCCGATCTGCTCCGGCGTCAAGGTCCAGCCGACGGCGCCGAGGTTCTGGCGAAGCTGTTCCTCGTTGCGGGCGCCAATGATGACCGACGACACGGTCGGGCGCTGCAGCAGCCAGTTGATGGCGATCTGCGGCACGGTTTTGCCGGTCTCCTGCGCCACCGCATCGAGCGCATCCATCACCCGGTAGAGATGCTCGTCCTCGACCGGCGGGCCGAAATCAGCTGTGTCGTGCAGCCGGCTCTGTTCCGGCAAGGGCTGGCCACGGCGGATCTTGCCGGTCAGGCGGCCCCAGCCGAGCGGGCTCCACACGAGCGCGCCGACGCCCTGGTCGAGGCCGAGCGGCATCAGCTCCCATTCGTAGTCGCGGCCGACCAGCGAGTAGTAGACCTGGTGCGCGACATAGCGCGGATAACCGTGCTTGTCGGCTTGCGCCAGCGACTTCATCACTTGCCAGCCGGAGAAATTGGAGACGCCGACATAGCGCAGCTTGCCGGCGCGCACGAGTTCGTCCAGCGTCGACAAGACCTCCTCGATCGGCGTCCCGGCATCGAAAGCGTGCAGCTGCAACAGGTCGATATAGTCAGTGCCGAGGCGCTTCAGCGCGGCGTCCACCGACTTGATCAACCGCGACCGGGAAGAGCCATAGTCAGCGGGTCCGTCGCCCATCGGCAGCGCGGTCTTGGTCGATATCAGAACGGCATCGCGGCGGCCTTTTATCGCTTCGCCAAGCACCTCTTCCGAGGCGCCGTTCGAATAGACGTCGGCGGTGTCGAACAGATTGACGCCGGCCTCCAGGCAAATGTCGATCAGCCGCCGCGCTTCCCTGGCGTCGCTGTTGCCCCAGGCGCCGAACAGCGGGCCGGAACCGCCAAAGGTTCCCGCGCCGAATGAGAGTGCGGGCACTTTCAGGCCCGATGCACCGAGACGTCGGTAGTCCATCTTTTTACTCCTGTGGAATGAAGGGTGTGGAAAGCGGGTTTGCAGAGGACGATCACGACCGGATGGAGGCAGGCTCGCCGAGCGTGGCGGTGCGATCGAGACGCAGCGCCAGCCCCGCCACGCCGAGTGCCGCGAGCGGCAGCAGGGCGGCGACCCAGGTGAGTGAGCCCAGGCCAAGGCCATGGGCAATCACCGCACCGCCAAGCCAGGCACCTGCCGCATTGCCGAGATTGAAGGCGGCGATGTTGAAGGACGAGGCGAGGCTCTGGCCGGCACCTTGCGCCTTGTCCAGCACCCACATTTGCAGCGGCGCCACGGTGGCGAAGGCGGCAGCGCCGAGCAGGCCGACATAGATGACGGCCATCACCTGGCTGTGGATGGCGAAGCTCATGGTGGCGAGCACCAGGGCCAGCACCACGAGACTGCCGAGAACGGCCGGCACCAGCCAGCGATCGGCGACCTTGCCGCCAAGTAAATTGCCGGCAATGAGGCCGCCGCCGAAGACGAGCAGGATCGGCGACACGGCCGCTTCCTGGAAGCCGCTTATCTCGGTCAGCAGCGGCGCGATATAGGTGAAGACGGCGAAGACACCGGCATAGCCGAGCACGGTGGTGGCAAGACCGAGCAGGACGGGCGTGCGGCGCAAAACGGCGAGATCGGCGCGCAGATCGCTCTTTTCGGGCGCGGTCCGGCTGCGTGGCACCAGAGCCAGGATGACGGCGAAGGCCGCCACGCCGACCAATGTCACCGCCCAGAAGGTCGCTCGCCAGCCAAAGGCCTGGCCGAGCCAGGTGCCGAAGGGCACGCCGAGGATGTTGGCGATGGTCAGACCGGTGAACATCAGCGCGATCGCCGAGGCTTGTCTGTTGGGTGCGACCAGCCCGGTGGCGACGACAGAGCCGACGCCAAAGAATGTGCCGTGGGCGAAGGCGGTGATGATGCGGGCGCCCATCAGCGTCCAGTAATCGGGGGCCAGCGCACAGGCGAGATTGCCAAGCGTGAAGATCGCCATCAGTGCCAGAAGCACGGTCTTGCGTGCCCAGTTGCCGGTGGCGATGGTCAGCAGGGGCGCGCCGATGACGACGCCGAGCGCATAGCCCGAAATGAGCTGGCCGGCGGCCGTGATCGAAACGCCGAGATCCTTGCTGACATCGAGTAGCAGACCCATGATGACGAATTCGGTGACGCCGATGCCGAAGGCACCGGCGGCAAGCGCGTAAAGAGCAAGAGGCATGGCGGTTTCCACTTCGATGGCGAAGAGCGCCGTCCCGCGCCCCGACCCCTGAGATCGTGCTTCCCTGCATTGTGAACCAGACTTGCCTTGGGCACATTTTCTGTGAAATAGATTCACAAATGGCCAGGCCCGATATCAATCGCTCCGGCGAGATCGAAGTGTTCGTGCGCGTCGTCGAGGACGGCAGTTTCTCCTCCGCCGCACGCGCGTTGCGCATGACGCCTTCGGCGGTGAGCAAGCTGATCGCGCGGCTGGAGGCCCGGCTTGGCGCGCGGCTGGTCAGCCGCTCGACGCGAAAGCTGCAACTGACGCCGGAAGGCACCGCGTTCTACGAGAGCGGCCTGCGCATCCTCGCCGACATGGCGGCGGCCGAGCAGGAGGCGGCGGCGGGTGCTTCACCGCGCGGACGGCTGCGCGTCAACAGCTACGTGCCCTTCGGGGTACACCGGCTGATCCCGCTTCTGCCCCGCTTCCTCGAACGCTACCCCGAGATTTCAGTCGATCTGGTGCTGACCGACAGCGTCATCGACCTGATGGCGGAACGCGCCGATGTCGCTATCCGTGCCGGGCCGCTGAGTGAGTCACGGCTGGTGGCGCGCAAGCTGGGGCAAAGCCCTGTGGTGGTCGTTGCAGCACCTTCCTACCTCGAAACGCAGGGCACGCCGCTGACGCCAGCCGATCTCGACAGGCATAACCGCATGGGCTTCGGGTTCGTCAGGCATCTCGATGGCTGGCCGTTCCTCGACGCGGACGGCCGCGCCATCATGGTTCCCATCACCGGCAACACGCTGGTCAGCGATGGCGAGGCGATGCGGCTGATGGCGCTGGCGGGCGCAGGCATCGCCCGGCTGGCGCGCTGGCATGTGGCGGAAGACATCGCGGCCGGCCGGCTGGTGTCGCTGCTGGAGGCATTCAATCCGGGCGACGAGGAGCCGACCCACGCCGTCTATGTCGGCCAGGGCCGGCATCTGCCGGCGCGGGTGCGTGCCTTTCTCGATTTTCTGGGAGAGAGCGTCCGGCTGAGCTGACATCTCCGGAGCCACGGCTCCCGGGATGTCAGCGTGGGCCGTATTTATGCTTTCGGCGTGAACGGCGCCGGGCGGCGGCCCACTGCCTGGCGCTCCAGCATCCAGCCGGGATATTCGGACGGCAGGGCGCTGACCTCGTCGAGACGAAGCAGATCGTCTGTGTCGAGCTTCACATCAGTGGCGGCAAGGTTCTGCTCCAGCTGCTCCATGCGGCTGGCGCCGATGATGACGCTCATCACGAAGGGCTTGGCCAGGACATAGCCGAGCGCCACCGTGGCGACGCTGACATCATGCTTTTTGGCGATTTCGCGCATGACGGCAACGGCCGCCCAGGCACGGTCCTCATTGACCGGCGGGAAGTTGAAGGACGCGCGGCGGCCTTCGCCATTGCCGGGCGCGCCGCGGGCCGTACGTTCCGGAGAGCAGGCCACCGGCCATCGGCGACCACACCATCAGGCCGAGCTTCTCCTCGTTGAGCAGCGGCACGATCTCGCGCTCGAGATCGCGGCCGGCGATCGAATAGTAGGACTGGACGGTCTCGAAACGGGCAAAGCCCTTGCGCTCGGCGATACCGAGCGCCTTGGCGATGCGCCATGCCGCCCAGTTGGAGACGCCGACATAGCGAACCTTGCCGCTGGCAACGAGATCGTCGAGCGCCCGCAGCGTTTCGTCGATCGGCGTCACGGTGTCGGTGCCGTGCAGCTGATATAGATCGATATGGTCGAGCTGCAGCCGCTCCAAGCTGGCATCGACCGAGTCCATGATGTGGCCGCGTGACGAGCCGCGCTGGTTGGGGCCTTCGCCCATGGCGCCATGCGCCTTGGTGGCGATGACCACGTTCTGCCTGTTCACGCCGAGATCCCTGAGCGACTGGCCGAGCAGCCGTTCGGATTCGCCAAAGGAGTAGACGTCGGCCGTATCGAAGAAATTGACGCCGGCGGCGAGCGAATGGGCAACGATCTCGTTGACCCCCTTCTGGTCGAGGCTGGCGATCAGGCCCCATTGGGCATTCTGACCGGCGGCGCCGAAGGTCATGGTGCCGAGGCACAGTTCGGAGACGAACATCCCCGTATTTCCAAGCTGGTTGTAGCGCATGGTGGCGGCTCCAGAGAGTTTGTGATGACGCAAAGCAAATAGGAACGGTACGTTTCGTTTCCAGTCCTGGAGCAACGAGCCCGCCGAGTTGGCCTATAACCCCTCACCGCATCTAATGCCGCCATCAGAAAAGCGCCCGCTGCATTCACCGAACGAGGTTCGCATGAGTATGCGGATTATAAGTCTATAACTCGGATCTTCGTCTTCGGGCGGCGATTGACCTCCTCGACGAAGTCGTCATCCCACACGGGACCTGAGAGAAGATATTCCGCAAGCGAAGGTGTTGCGCCGACCAGTCGGTCGTAGTCCTCGGGGGAGAGTACGACAGCAGTTGGCTTTCCGCGCACCGTGATGGTTTGTGGCCCTTGTTCCCGCGCCTGCCGTACGAGTTTCGACAGATTGTTCTTCGCGTCCTTAAGATGCCAGTTCAAGGGCACTACTCGCTAGATGGCTTCGCTAGTCATATACCAGATGCCGTTGAAGCATGGCAGGGTTTCCGCTCGAACAGATGTGTTCGCCAGTTCCTCGACATGGGTTGGAAGCTATTGGCAGCGAGAATCTATAGCCTCTTTCGGCGGCAGATCGCAAAGCATCGGGGATTGGCCTAAACATCTCTCTCGTCGTCATCCACGGGCGGAGCAAGGAGCGCAGCGACGCAGCGCAGACCCGAGGATCCATGCCGCGACATCTGCCGAAGAATGCAGCGGAACAGAATTCTGCACCGCTGCATTTTCCTTGTCGTCACGGCATGGATCCTAGGGTCTGCGCTCCGCTTCGCGTCGCTCCGCCCTAGGATGACGAAGGTGTGGTGGCCTGCAGCCAATCGAATATGTTGGAATTTAGCGACTAGAGACCGGTCTGTGCATCGGAACTATCGGCTGCCGAAGATCGCCGAACCGACACGGACGCTGGTGGCGCCGAAGGCGATCGCGGTCTCATAATCGCCGGACATGCCCATCGAAAGTTTGGCGACGTTGGCTTCCTTGGCGAGCTTTTCCAACAGCGCAAAATGCGGACCGGGATTCTCGTCGGCCGGCGGGATGCACATCAGGCCCTCGATGGCGAGGCCATGGACGTCGCGGCAGCGGGTGACGAAAGCCACGGCCTCGCGCGGCTCGATGCCGGCCTTCTGCGGCTCGGAGCCGGTGTTGACCTGGACATAGAGTTTTGGCGCGCGGCCCTGTTTGGCGATCTCCTTGGCCAGTTCGGCGGCGATCTTCTCGCGATCGATCGTCTCGATGACGTCGAACAGCGCCACAGCCTCTTTCGCTTTGTTCGACTGCAAGGGGCCGATCAGATGCAGTTCGATATCCGCAAATGCGTCCTTCAGATCAGGCCATTTGGCTTGCGCCTCCTGCACGCGGTTTTCGCCGAAGACGCGCTGGCCGACCTCGATGACCGGAACTATATCGGCAGCGTCAAAGGTCTTGGAGACCGCGACTAATGTCACGGCGCCAGTTTCGCGACCGGCCTCGCGCTCGGCGGCGGCGATCTTCGCCTTGACCGCGAAAAACTGCTGAACGGCATCGCCCATATGCAAATCCTGCTGTTTTGACCGGCGTTTTTGTCAGACGCGATACCCAATGGTTGACGGGTTTGCCAAACCATGGTGAACACCCGGACCACATTCCCTGAACTGCCGAGCCGTCGCCCGCAGTTCGCGCATGCTTTTAAGTGAAAAACGTCCCATGGCAACCGAACGATACAATCCGCGCGCGTCAGAGCCCAAATGGCAGAAGGCCTGGGACGCCAAGAAGCTGTTCGAAGCGCACAATGACGATCCGCGCCCGAAATACTACGTGCTGGAGATGTTCCCCTATCCGTCGGGGCGCATCCATATCGGTCATACCCGCAATTACACGATGGGCGACGTGGTGGCGCGCTACAAGCGGGCCAAGGGTTTCAACGTGCTGCACCCTATGGGCTGGGACGCCTTTGGCATGCCGGCCGAAAACGCGGCGATGCAGAACAAGGTCCATCCCAAGGAGTGGACCTACCAGAACATCGCCACCATGCGCGAGCAGCTCAAGGTCATGGGGCTGTCGCTGGACTGGGCGCGCGAATTCGCCACCTGTGACGTCGACTATTACCACCGCCAGCAGATGCTGTTCCTCGACTTCGTCGAGAAGGGGCTGGTGACGCGCAAATCCTCCAAGGTCAACTGGGATCCGGAGGACATGACGGTGCTCGCCAACGAGCAGGTCATCGACGGGCGCGGCTGGCGCTCGGGCGCGCTGGTCGAACAGCGCGAGCTGACGCAGTGGTTCTTCAAGATCACCGATTTCGCGCAGGATCTGCTGGATTCGCTCGACGGCCTCGACGAATGGCCGGAAAAAGTGAAGCTGATGCAGCAGAACTGGATCGGCCGCTCGGAAGGCCTGCTGATCCGTTGGCCTCTGGCCGACGCCTCTGATGGCGAGCATGAGCTGGAAGTCTATACGACAAGGCCCGACACCATCTTCGGCGCTTCCTTCATGGCTGTCGCCGCCGATCATCCGTTGGCCAAGAAGGCCGCTGCGCACAATCCGGCGCTGGCGAAGTTCATCGAGGATATCGGCCATATGGGCACCTCGGTGGCGGCGCTGGAGACAGCTGAGAAGAAGGGTTTCGACACCGGCCTCCGCGTCGTCCATCCGTTTGACGACAACTGGACGCTGCCGGTCTATGTCGCCAAT
>NZ_RZTF01000770.1:604-1167 GCF_004023175.1 Mesorhizobium sp. M7A.F.Ca.MR.362.00.0.0 | reverse complement strand
ATGTCGCTGTCGAAGCTGAGAAAGCTGACCGAAAAGGGCGTCACCTTCCGCTCGCATATCGATGGCGCCGCCTACGAGATGTCGCCGGAGCGTTCGATAGAGATCCAGGGATTGCTCGATTCCGATATCCAGATGCAGCTCGACGAATGCACGGCGCTGCCGGCCGAGATGAAGGAGATCGAGCGCGCCATGGAGATGTCGCTGCGTTGGGCCGAGCGCTGCAAGACGGCGTTCGGCGATCAGCCGGGCAAGGCGATGTTCGGCATCGTGCAAGGCGGCGACAACGCGGCGCTGCGGGAGCGCTCGGCGCAGGCGCTGAGCGCGATGGAGCTGAAGGGCTATGCGGTCGGCGGCCTGGCCGTCGGCGAACCGCAAGCGGTGATGCTCGAGATGCTCGACATCACCTGCCCGGAACTGCCTGATAACAAGCCGCGCTATCTGATGGGTGTGGGCACGCCCGACGATATCCTGAAATCGGTGGCGCGCGGCATCGACATGTTCGACTGCGTGATGCCGACACGGGCCGGCCGCCACGGCCTTGCCTATACAAGGCGCGGCAAGGT
>NZ_RZTF01000770.1:0-595 GCF_004023175.1 Mesorhizobium sp. M7A.F.Ca.MR.362.00.0.0 | reverse complement strand
AGGTCAATCTGCGCACCGCCCGCCATGCCGACGATCCACGGCCGCTCGACGAGGAAAGCGACTGCCCGGCCGCCCGGGACTACTCACGCGCCTATCTGCATCATCTGGTGCGCTCTCAAGAAGCGCTCGGCGCAATGCTTTTGACGTGGAACAACCTGTCCTACTACCAGAAACTGATGCAGGACATCCGCGCTGCGATCGAGGCCGGCACCTTCGAGGCGCGCGGCGCGGAAATCACCGAGGGCTGGGCGAGGGGCGATATCCCGTTGCTGTGAGGCCTCAAGTGCTGAGCGAATTCGAAGCGCGCAGGCTGCAGCCGGTGATCTGGAACGTACCGTCGGGCTGTTGCTGCAACGTGTAGACCGCCTCGTAATCCTTGCCGTCGGGGCCGACGATCAGCACCTGCTGGACGATCGAACCCGGAGCGGTCTCCTCGACCTTGCCGAAGGAATAGGTCCGCGGCTTGCGCACCGGCGGATAGCCGTTGGTCACCATGTTCATGAAGGCATCGACGGTCGGGAAGATCCGCTTCACATTCGGGGCGGCGAAGCTGTAGGCGGTGGCGCCGTCATTGGCGATGAGGGCCTTTAGCTGA
>NZ_RZTF01000769.1:0-1170 GCF_004023175.1 Mesorhizobium sp. M7A.F.Ca.MR.362.00.0.0 | reverse complement strand
GAACCTTCGCTGCGTGACCCTAAAGCGCCTTCGCAATCCTCGCCGCCAGCCGCGCATTATTCTCGACCAGCGCGATGTTCGTCTTCAGGCTCCTGCCGCCAGTCAGTTCGAGAATCTTTCCCAGCAGGAACGGCGTCACCGCCTTGCCGGTCACGTTGAGCGCCTCGGCGGCCTTCTGCGCGGCCTCGATATAGCCGGCCATCTCCTCAGCCGGGATTTCGTGGTTTTCCGGCACCGGATTGGCAATCAGCATGCCACCGGCGAGCCCCAGCGCTGCCCTCGTCTGGTAGAAATGCGCGATCTCTTCCGGCTCGTGCAAGGTCAGCGGCGCGCGGAACGGCGAATGCCTGGACCAGAAGGCCGGCATCGTCTCGCAGCCAAGGCCGACCACCGGCACGCCGCGCGTCTCCAGCACTTCCAGCGTCTTTTCGATGTCGAGAATGGCCTTGGCGCCGGCCGAGACGACGATGACCGGCGTGCGCGCCAGCTCGTCGAGATCGGCGGAAATGTCAAAACTCTTTTCGGCGCCCTTGTGCACGCCGCCGATGCCGCCGGTGGCGAACACTTTTATGCCGACCATATGCGCCGCGATCATCGTGGCGGCGACCGTGGTGCCACCGGTGCGCCCTTGCGCCACGGCAAAACCGAGATCGGCGCGCGACAGCTTCATGGCGTCGCCCGTCATCGCCAGCGATTCGCGCTCGCCGTCCGAAAGCCCGATCTTGATGCGGCCGCCAACCACGGCGATCGTCGCCGGCACGGCGCCGCCATCGGTGATGATCTTTTCGACGTCGGCCGCCATGGCGCCATTGTCGGGGTAGGGCATGCCATGGGTGATGATGGTGCTTTCCAGCGCCACCACCGGCCGGCCGGCAGCCAGAGCCTGCGCCACCGGCGCGTGGATGTCGATGAAGGGGCGGGCGGTCTCAGGGGTCATCAGGGTCTCCAATCCGGAATGCGGCGCGTCCGTGGGGACACCAGGCAACATCGCGGCACTATGAATTCGCCGGTCTCATGCCACTTCCCTGGCATCCGGCACAAGAGCCAGCGCTTCCGCGAAGCTTGAGGCGGTGAACTCGGGAACGGCGTTGGCGCTTTCGATGGCAAGCGTCGCCCCGGCGATGCCTTCGCGCAGGGCCACCCGCAGCGGCAGTCCGCGCAGCAAGGCAG
>NZ_RZTF01000768.1:804-1173 GCF_004023175.1 Mesorhizobium sp. M7A.F.Ca.MR.362.00.0.0 | reverse complement strand
GGCGCACCGAAGTTCGCGAGCCGGAGCCGGAGCGGCCTAAGTTCACCCGCGACGGTGAGCGCCGCCCGATCGGCGAGGGCGGTTTGATCAAGAACCGCAAACGCCGCGAAGGCAGCCGCGACGAGGCGCTGGGCAAACTGTCGACAAGTCCCGACAGAAGCGCGGAGAAGAGTTTTGGCGAACGCGGCCCGCGCCCCGAACGCAGCTTTGGCGACAAGCCGCGCGGCGGCTTCGGCGACAAGCCTCGCGGTGGCTTTGGTGACAAACCGCGTGGTGCTTTTGGCGGCAAGCCGGGCGGCGGCAAGAAATCCGAGCGCGAGCAGCGGCCGATCGAGCCGCCCGGCCAGCGCAAGGCCAATGTCTGGATGG
>NZ_RZTF01000768.1:0-795 GCF_004023175.1 Mesorhizobium sp. M7A.F.Ca.MR.362.00.0.0 | reverse complement strand
CACCGGGCGCGCGGCCGATCGGCAAGGGCAGGGCCGATGCAGACGCAGCCAAGGCCGCTGAAGCAAAGGCGCGAAAGGCATCGTTCAAACCGACCTATGGTAAACCGGCCGGCGCAAAGCCGTTCGGCAAGCCGCGCGGCGACCGTCCGACCAGCACACGCGGTGAGCGGCCGCGCGGCGGCCCCAAGGGCAAGTAATGCGGATCGTCGGCGGTGAGTTTCGCGGGCGTCCGCTGGCCACGCCGCGCAGCGACGCCATCCGGCCGACGACCGATCGCACCCGCGAGGCGGTCTTCAACGTGCTGGCGCATCGCTTTGCCGCGCAATTGGACGGCGCGCGCGTGCTCGACCTGTTCGCCGGCACCGGTGCGCTGGGGCTGGAAGCCCTGTCGCGCGGTGCCTCCTATGGCGTCTTCATCGAGGAATCGGCCGAAGGCCGTGGCCTGATCCGCGACAATGTCGAGGCCTTCGGCCTGACCGGCCGCACCAAGATCTTCCGCCGCGATGCCACCGGCCTTGGCGAAGCGGGCACGCTGGCGCCGTTCGGCCTCGTCTTTGCCGACCCGCCCTATGGCAAGGGCCTTGGCGAGCGCGCCTTGCAGTCGGCGAAAGCCGGCGGCTGGCTTCGCCCTGGCGCGCTGTGCGTGGTCGAAGAGGCGGCAGTGGCGCCCTTCGAGCCGGGCCCCGGCTTTTCCGTGCTGGACGAGCGCAACTATGGCGAGACCGTCATCCGCTTTATCGAGGCGGCCTGATACGCCTTCGCGATTGGCGGTTCCTCTCCCCCGCTTCACGGGGG
>NZ_RZTF01000767.1:0-1174 GCF_004023175.1 Mesorhizobium sp. M7A.F.Ca.MR.362.00.0.0 | reverse complement strand
CCATGAACTCCGGGAAGCTCGTCGCGATCATCGCCTGATCGTCGATGGTCACCGGCTTTTCCGTCGCCAGCCCCATCACCAGAAAGCTCATGGCGATGCGGTGGTCGAGGTGAGTCTGCACGGTGGTGTCCTGGCCGTTGGGATGGCCGCCAAGGCCCTTGCCGCCCGGTTTTCCGCGCACGGCGAGCGAGGCCTCGCCCTCGGTGCAATCGACGCCGTTAAGCTTCAGCCCGTTGGCGACGGCCGACAGCCGGTCGGACTCTTTCACGCGCAGCTCCTCCAGCCCCTGCATCAGCGTCTCGCCCTCGGCGAAGCTGGCAGCGACGGCGAGCACCGGATATTCGTCGATCATCGACGGCTCCCGCTCGGGCGGCACGGTGACGCCCTTGAGCTCGGAATAACGCACCCGCAGGTCGGCGACATCCTCGCCGCCGGCATTGCGCGGGTTGAGGATGTCGATGTTGCCGCCCATCTCCTGCAGCGTCAAAAGCAGGCCGGTGCGGGTCGGGTTCATCAGCACGTTTTCTATTGTGATGTCCGAACCCGGCACAATCAGTGCCGCCACCAGCGGGAAGCCGGCCGAGGACGGGTCGCCCGGCACGGCGATCGTCTGGCCGGTCAGCCTGCCCTGGCCTTCGATGAAGATGTGGCGCACGCCGCGCTCGTCGGTCTCGACCGACAGATTGGCGCCAAATCCTTTCAGCATCTTTTCAGTGTGGTCGCGCGTCATGACAGGCTCGATGACGGTGGTGATGCCCGGCGTGTTCAGCCCGGCGAGCAGCACCGCCGATTTCACCTGCGCCGAAGCCATCGGCACGCGGTAGGTGATCGGCGCGGCGTGCTTTGGCCCATGCAGCGTGATCGGCATGCGGTCGCCTGGCGTCGCCTTCAGCACCTGCACGCCCATCTGGCGCAAGGGTTCCAGCACGCGGCCCATCGGCCGGCCCGACAGCGAGGCGTCGCCGATGAAGGTCGTCTCCATGTCATAGGTGCCGACAAGGCCCATGGTCAGCCGCGAGCCGGTGCCGGCATTGCCGAAGTCGAGCGGGCCTTCCGGCTGCAGCAGTGCGCCGTTGCCGGTGCCGCGGATCACCCACTCGTCGCCGTTCTTCTCGATATGTGCGCCCATTGCCTTCATGGCCGCACCCGTGCGCATCACGTCCTCGCCCTCCAG
>NZ_RZTF01000766.1:0-1184 GCF_004023175.1 Mesorhizobium sp. M7A.F.Ca.MR.362.00.0.0 | reverse complement strand
CCTGCAGGACACGCAGCAGCTTAGCCTGGAACGAACCTGATATTTCGCCAATCTCGTCCAGAAACAATGTGCCTTTGTCGGCAGCCTCAAAGCGCCCCTTGCGCAAACTGCTCGCGTCGGTGAAGGCACCCTTCTCATGACCGAACAAGTCAGATTCCAGAAGCGTCTCGGTGAGCGCCGCGCAATTGACCTTGATGAAGGGCTGCTTGGCGCGAGGCGAGAGCTCGTGAATGGCTTTGGCAACCAGCTCCTTGCCGGTTCCGGATTCACCTCGCAACAGGACCGTAGTCTTCGCCTTGGCCACCTTGACAAGGTGCTCACGCAGCTTGCGCAGCGCCTGACTATCGCCAAGCATCTCCTTGCTGATCTTTTTACGTTCCATTTGGCAGCCCATCCCACTCCGCCACCCGCCGGTAGAACTGCACTGGACGGTGAGCTGTGTTGTATTTCGCCATCATCATTCTCGATCTCACCTTTGTTGCTTCGAAATTTCCGGCGCGCGGACCCCCTCGGCAAATGGCAATGGCGCCTGAGCATCGTTGTCTTTCACCAGGACGAGCGTCTTCTCCTCCGTGCGGGCGCCCGCAATATGCGCGCTTGTTTGCGCAGGCCTTTACTCGACCGGTCGCCGTTCTGTCCGGCTTCTGCCGCACCGCAGCCTGCAAACCCATCCTTGACAAGAAAGGAGGGGAGTCAATCGAGCTCTCCTTGCATTCGTGCAAGGAAAATTGTCAGTTTGATAGAATTCTATCAAAACGGCAGAAACGCCCCGCCCCCAATTTGGCTGTACCTGCGGCGTTCAGCTTACGTGACGACATGTGCGGACTTGTCCCAATTGCCGTCCGAGTTGTGCGGGAAACAGTAGCCGCTGCGCTGTTCGCTTCAACCGCGTGATGCCGCTGACAGTAGAGGCGGCGGCTCGTCGAGCGAGGCTTCATTGTTCGGCTACTAAAGCGGCTGTGCTTTGGTGGGAGTTGGTTTCGCCCAAGTTCTGGGCCTGGGGGCGTCTAGCCCGTTTCGCCGCACAGGCTCCTCCCACATCGTCGAGGCCGAGAAGGAGGGACCCCACAGCCCTCCCTGTATCACAATGCCCCGCCCCTCAAGCAGCTAGATACGACAGGTGACCTCGAATGAGGCGTCTTGCATGGCTTCTACACCTGCCTGAATGCCAGAACTGCGTTCGT
>NZ_RZTF01000765.1:0-1189 GCF_004023175.1 Mesorhizobium sp. M7A.F.Ca.MR.362.00.0.0 | reverse complement strand
GGGCCATGCAGCCGGCAGAGGCACAGCCCGCCCAGTGGGCCAACCGGTTGGCGATGGTTCGCCGGTTCGCGCGCTATTGCAGCGCCATTGACCCGCAGACCGTCGTGCCGCCGCCCGACCTTCTTCCTCACCGGTATCGTCGGCCATCGTCCCCCTATATTTATCGCGACGAAGAGATCATCCGACTGATCGACGCGGCAAAACGCTTGCCGTCGACAGTCGGTCTTCGCCCCCAGACGTATGCCACGCTCTTCGGCTTGTACGCTGCGACCGGCATGCGCTGTAACGAACCGTTGCGTCTCGATCGCGACGACACCGATCTCGTTGATGGCGTCCTGACGGTTCGCGACACGAAGTTCGGCAAGTCGCGCTATGTGCCGCTTCACCCCTCGACGCAACAGGCCCTCAAAATCTATGCGGCCAGCCGAGACCGGTCATGCCCGAATCCGCTGAGCGCCAGCTTCTTCCTTTCCGAACGCGGGACGCGTTTAACCGAATGGGCCGTGCGGTGGACGTTCGTCAAGCTGTCGCGCGAGGTCGGCCTCCGCGGCGCCAATGACTCCCGCGGGCCACGCCTTCACGACCTTCGCCACCGACTGGCCGTGACAACATTGCTGCGCTGGTATCGCAACGGCGTCGATGTCGAATGCCACCTGCCCGAGTTGGCAACCTATCTCGGCCATGCCCACATCACCGACACCTATTGGTATTTGACGGCAACGCCGGAGCTGCTGCAGCAAGCGCTGCTGCGGGCGGAACAATCCCAGCCGGAATCCGGCCAATGAGCGCCGCCCCAACGTTCCCCGCTCTTCTTGAGGCCTTCTTCACCGATCGCCTCATCAGACAACGACAAGCAAGCCCGCATACGCTTGCGAGCTACCGCGATACCTTCTGCCTGCTGCTGGCCTATGCCCAGCGGCAGCTACGCAAGGGGGCCTCGCACGTCACCTTGCCGGATCTCGACACCGCGTTCCTCGGCGCCTTCCTCGATCATCTCGAACGCGACCGCGACAACAGCGCCCGCAGCCGCAATGTCCGTCTTGCCGCCATCCATTCCTTCTTCCGCTATGTGGCGTTGCATGCGCCGGAACACAGCGCATTGGCGCAGCGTGTGCTCGCCATCCCGAGCAAGCGTTATGTTCGCCGGCCGGTCGCCTTCCTCACCAGCGTCGAAGTCGCCGCCTTGCTC
>NZ_RZTF01000764.1:0-1190 GCF_004023175.1 Mesorhizobium sp. M7A.F.Ca.MR.362.00.0.0 | reverse complement strand
TAATCGGCCAGTGCGACATCGTCGGCACGCGCTGCCGTGCGCAGTGCCCGGCGCAGACCTGCCTGCGGCATCCACGAGGCCGGCAGCCAGCCGCAGCCGGGTTTCAGCATGTCGTCGCCGGCCTCCAGGGACTGGCGTGAGATCCAGAGTGGATCGACCGCGCGGTCGAGGCGGGGGCCGATTTCGGCCAGCGACAGCGGCGCCAGCGATCCGGCGGCATAGAATCCGGAGCCCGGCCGCGAGCGGATCGTCCCTTCGGCGGCGAGCCGCTCATAGGCTTCGACCACGGTGGATTTGGACACTCGCATGGATTTGGCAAAGGCGCGGATCGACGGCAATTGCGCTCCCGGCGTCAGGCTGCGCGCCGCGATCCGCTGGCGGATCGTCGCCATGATACCTTCGACCAGCGTTCCGCTGCTCTCGCTTCCTGTGGTCTGTTTGTCCATCCGTACTGCTCTGCTAAGCATGACAGTTTTGCATAATTGTACCGCATTGTCTCTGGCGATGCCACCGGCTCCGCGCGATACGGAGCCGACAAACGGAGCATACGATGGACAAGACCGCGAGCGGCTGGATGAATGGATTCATCGGCGTGTTGATCTTCAGCGGCTCCCTGCCGGCAACGCGCGTGGCGGTGAAGGATTTCGATCCGACATTCCTGACCTCGGCCCGGGCGGCGATTGCCGGCCTGCTTGGCCTGGCGCTGCTGCTTCTGTTCCGGCAGAAACGCCCGGAGCGCGGCGATCTGCTGTCGCTGGTGATCGTCGCACTTGGCGTGGTTGTCGGCTTTCCCTTGCTGACCGCGTTGGCGCTCAAGCACGTCACCACGGCCCATTCCATCATCTTCGTCGGCCTGCTGCCGTTGGCCACTGCGATCTTCGGCGTGCTGCGCGGCGGCGACCGTCCGCGCCCGGCGTTCTGGCTGTTTTCATGCATCGGCAGCGCGCTGGTCGCGGGTTTTGCCCTGACGCAGGGCGTGACGGCCTCGCTGGTGGGCGATGGTCTGATGCTGGCTGCCATCATCGCCTGCGGCCTGGGCTATGCCGAGGGCGCTGCGCTGTCTCGCAGGCTCGGCGGCTGGCAAGTGATCTGCTGGGCGCTGGTGCTGTCGCTGCCGATCATGCTGGTGCTGACGCTGATGACCATGCCGCCTTCGTTCGACGGCGTCGGCGTCAGTGCGTGGATAGGGC
>NZ_RZTF01000763.1:360-1193 GCF_004023175.1 Mesorhizobium sp. M7A.F.Ca.MR.362.00.0.0 | reverse complement strand
GACCAGGGCTGAAACGGGCAAGGGCAGAAGGAAAAGCCCTTGGCCGTCCACCGCGCCTCGATGAACACGCAGGCAGCAGGTACTCGAAGAATTGAAGAAGGGAGCTAGCATTTCTGTTTTGGCCCGAAAATTTGCCACGACCCGGCAGACGATCATGAGAGGACGAAGTTTGCTGAGCGCGTCTGATCGCGGAGGCCGGCTGGGAAGGTCGCGGAAGGGCGGACTGTCGCCGCCGAACGAGCAGGGAGCGCCAATTCCAGTCAATCGTAGCCCTCCTCCAAACCTGACGTTCGCGCTAAGGCTGCCGGCGATCCTGAGCCGACTGTCGGACGGTATGGCCGCCCGGATCCGCCTGGTCAGAGCATATGCACGAGGTAGGTTTTGCCATCTCTTCCTGCACATAGGTTATCCCTGTTCGGCCAGCGCCGCGTGCAACGTTTGCGCCGTGGTTTTGAAGATGAGTTGGCCTTCGACGCAAACCTTGTGTTCGCGCGCCCTTCTCCGGAACCACAGTGCCTGCATATATGGCACGCTGCGCCTTAGGCCGACTTGCCGAGAGCTTTCAGGATAAACCGAATCTGCTCACGCAGGGCCGCTTCGGTGTCTTCGCCGTGTTGAACGCAGTGCTCGATCAGAATCGGGTGGAAGAACGGCGTGAACGCGGTGTTGACCGCACGGGCCGCTTCTGCCGGTGCTCGACCTTGAGTTCGCCCGCCTCGGTCCCTCGCGAATGATCGCCTCAAAGATCGTCACCATTCGCTCACCGGTTCTCCTGCATGGCGGCGACGATCATGTCGTGCGTGCGCCTTTCCGGGAGTTGACACTCTCGACAC
>NZ_RZTF01000763.1:0-350 GCF_004023175.1 Mesorhizobium sp. M7A.F.Ca.MR.362.00.0.0 | reverse complement strand
TCTCGACACTGCGCGAGATAGGGGCGCATCTTCGAGGCGCCCGCGTCCGCGACTGAGGCGGGCGCTCTTCCATATTTACGAAAGGAACACCCCTATGAGGATCGGAATCATCGGCGCCGGAAACGTCGGCGCCATATTGGTGCGAATGCTTCGGCGCGTCCTCTCCTTAAAGCCGTCACCGGGCTTGCAATGCGGTGGCGCACTATGACATTGGCTGCATGAGCACGTCCGCACAACCAGTGCGTCTGGTCCGCCCCGAAAAGAAGCGGCGTCGCATCCCCATTGCAGTCATCATGGCGATGAGTTTCGGCAGCCTCGTGTTCCTGTCGGTCGGCGGCGTGCTCGCATTG
>NZ_RZTF01000762.1:0-1198 GCF_004023175.1 Mesorhizobium sp. M7A.F.Ca.MR.362.00.0.0 | reverse complement strand
GATCGGCAGCGTGGTGAGCGCGAGCAGTCCGCCCAGCATGATCACGATGGCGATCACCCAGGCGAAGATCGGCCGGTTGATGAAGAATGCTGACATCTCTCAGTTCCCGGCCTTCGGGGCGTTGGCGGCCACTTCGGAGGCAGCTGGCACGGACGAAGAGGTCTGCGCGCGGTCCTTGACCTCGCCGGTCGTCTCGTCGATCGTCACTTCGACGCCCGTTGCGTCGCCGCCGGGGCGGACAAGCTGCAAGCCCTCGACAATGACGCGGTCGCCGTCTCCGACGCCTGAATCCACCAGCCAGTTGTTGCCGACGCTGTTGCGCACTGCGAGCACGCGTGTCTCGACTTTCCCTTGCGCGTTGATGACCATGGCAGTCGCCTCGCCCTTGGTGTTGCGGCTGACGCCGCGCTGCGGCACCAGGAAACTGTTCTGGGCAACGCCCTCCTCGACCAGCGCCCGCACATACATGCCGGGCAGCAGCAAGCGATCGGGATTGGGGAATTCGGCCCTGAGCGCGAAGGTGCCGGTGGTCTGGTCGACATTGGCGCCGGCGAATTCCAGCTTGCCGGTCTGCGTGTAGATGGTGCCGTTCTCGAGCTTCAGCTTGACGCTGACATTGGGGCCGCTGAACTTCAGCCGGCCCTCATTGATGGCCTGGCGCAGATTGAGCAGATTGGTGCTCGATTGTGTGACATCGACATTGATCGGATCTAGCGAACGGATGGTGGTGAGCAAGCTGTCCTGGTTGGCGGTGACGAGCGCGCCCGGCGTCAGCGACGACTTATCAATGCGACCGGCGATCGGCGCGGTGATCTTGGTGTAGTCGAGGTTGATGCGCGCGGTCTCGACACTGGCCTTGGCGGATGCAACATCCGCGTTGGCCTGCGCCAGCGTTGCCGCAGCATCGTCATAATCCTGTTTGGAAACAACGTTCTGCTTCAACAGGCCGGCATAGCGGTCGAACTTGGCCTGCGCGGTCGGCACCGCCGCTTCGGCCTTCTGCTGGGCTGCCTGCGCGCTGTCATAGGCTGCCTGGTAGCTCGCCGGGTTGATGAGGTAGAGCGGCTGCCCGACCACCACCTCACTGCCTTCCTTGAACAGCCGCGCCTGGATGATGCCGTTGACCTGCGGACGCACATCGGCGGTCAGCGAGGCAGACGTCCGTCCCGGCAGTTCGGCTGTTATCGCCACCGATTGC
>NZ_RZTF01000761.1:0-1208 GCF_004023175.1 Mesorhizobium sp. M7A.F.Ca.MR.362.00.0.0 | reverse complement strand
GGATGAGACTTGGACAAGCAATTATTAACTTTAACTGAAATTGCAAAAACGCTAAAATTAGCTGAATCTACTACCAGATATTATCGAGATCGATTTGAAGAATTCATCCCATCAGTAGGCGAAGGTCGTAAAAAGCGTTATAAGCCTGAGACTATCGACATACTAAAGTACATTGCGGAAGCATACAACCGCAACATATCCGCAGACGAGATAAAAGATGGTCTAACCCGCATGGTTGCAATAACCGTAGAAACCGCAGATGAAACCGCAGTAGCAACGGCAACAGTTCCACATGATACAAAAGATACAGATATTCCACTACCTGTGCACATGCAACACCTAAGCTCAACCCTTCTAATTATTGCAGAACAAAAAGAAGAGATTGCAACATTGCGAAACCAACTTGAAGTCATCGAAAAAAGACAGCAAGAACAACAAAAGCTAATTGAATCATTACAGGAAAAACCAAAAACAAAAAAAAGATGGTGGTTTAGAAGATAACTTTTTCCTTTCAATGTTCATTAGAGCTTAATATGGGCATTTTAAGGTGGTTATTTTTCTAAAAATGTATTTGAATAAGCATCTATAATAAAAGCGCTAAAATCGGCTTAAAATGGCTCCTGTTTAGTTCTAGATTCCATTGCACGCATCTTTTTCACTTTTTCTAAAAATGCATACATATAGCTCATATCATAAATACTGCCTTTTTCTACACCTTGCTTGATTTGCTCGTAAGCAATAACATATGCCATTGCTCTTTGTTCATCAGGAGAAATCATCGTTCCAGATTTCTTTATAAACGATTTAATGGATTCCATTACATTAAATCCAACTCTTTGCATAGATGCTTGGTCAGCATTTACACCTAATTTCTTTGCTGCTAACCAAACACGGCCATACATATCTTTAATATTAAGACCAAAAAAGGCTTTAAATTGCTGAAGAGCTTTAGGAACAAATTTTATGTATCCAGAATGCTTAACATTTAGATGATTAATATTATGTTTTTGTTTTAAAGAGATATTGTTTTTTTGGTCTGCCACTTTTTCGTTTTCTTGTCTGCCACTTTTACTATGAACAGGTGGAATAATAACGATAGCATTACTTGTTTGCTGCATATCGCTTGCTCTTTTCATAGCATACTGGCGAATAATACCGAGTGATTCTAAACGGCCACAGATTCGTATCACGGTTCTGTATCCTAATCC
>NZ_RZTF01000075.1:16067-20608 GCF_004023175.1 Mesorhizobium sp. M7A.F.Ca.MR.362.00.0.0 | reverse complement strand
GTTCAGGCATCGCGCTCAGGCGTCGGGCTGCAGGCGACGGCGCTGGCGGTCGCGGCCAAGGCCGGTCGCCTCGAGCAGGCCCTTGCGCTTGGCGTCGTAATAATAGCCGGTCTGGTAGAGCCAGTCGGCCTTCTTGGCGTTGCCGCCGGCCACCAGCCAGGCGCCGCGCAGATATTTCACCGCGTATTTCAGATTGGTTTCGGCATCGAACAGGCCCTTGGCCGGCCCGTCATAGCCCATGCCGCGCGCCGTCGCGTGTTTGATCTGCATCAGCCCCCAATGGCCGTTGTTGTAGGCTTTCGGGTTGAAGGTGCTCTCGCGGTTGACGACATGGCGCACCAGATCCACCGGCACCTGATAGATCGCCGCATATTTCTCGATCAGCCGCTCGACATCGCCACGCACGCCCGTCGCGTGTTCTTCTTGCACGGGCCCTGCCGGGAACTGGACCAGGGCCGCCGGGTTCTGCGGCACGACATAGGCGACTTGCTGGACGCCGGGCATGCGATCGCCCTTGGCGGTTGCCGGCACGACCAGCCCCGCGGTCGTATAGGCCTCGGCCGCCTTGACCGGCTTGCTCGCATTTGCTGGTGGCGGCGCCTGCCAGGCATTGGCGGTCATCACCGCGGGCACGGCTGGTGCCATCGGTGTCGATCCGGCAAAAGCGGCGGTCGCGGCAGCCGGCTGTGCGGCGGGATCGAGCGGCAGCTCGGCCGTCTGAACGGGGGCGATCCCTGATGATTCCGGCAGCACCGAAACCGTCTCCGGCAGCGGCACGGTGAAACCGGCGTCAGTGCCGGCGACGGTCGCTGTTTCGGTGAGAGCAGGCGCGGACTTCATCTGCGAGGTCGACGTGCAGCCGCTGATGCCGGCGGCGGCCAGGATCACGCCGATCGCGATAAGGTTGAGTTTTGCTGGCAAGCCGCGCTCGGGTCCGGTTTGTCGGGTTGTTAAGAAATTCCTTACACCAGCGATTCAGGCCGGGCAATCGGGGCGATCAGGTGGTTTTCGGGTGGCGAGACGCAGGCGGTGATGCCATATTGTTCCGGATATGTACCGGAACGAATCCCGGATTTCGCCACTTTGCGGGAAGGAACGCATCATGGTCACGACATTTTCGATCACGGCCGGCCACGCAGTGTTAGAAACAGTGATCGGTTTCATGGGCATTGCCTGGAGCGAAAAGGGCCTGATCCGGCTCTGCCTGCCCGAACGCAGCCGCGAAGCGGTGGAGCGGCGCCTGCTGCGCCATGGCGGCGTTTCCAGTGCCACGGCGCAGCCGCCATGGGTGGTCGAGCTGATCGCGGCGATCAAGGCCTATGCGGCGGGCGAGGACATCGATTTCTCCGCCGTGCCGGTCGATCTCGACGGCGTCGACGATTTCCGCCTCGCCATTTACGACGCCGCGCGAAAACTCTCCTTCGGCGAAACCACCACCTATGGCGAGCTGGCCAAAACCGCCGGCCATGCCGGGCTCGCCCGCGAAACCGGGGCCGCCCTTGGCGCCAATCCGGTGCCGCTGGTCATCCCTTGCCATCGCATCCTTGCCGCCGGCGGCAAGATCGGCGGCTTCTCGGCGCCCGGCGGATCGATCACCAAGGAGAAGATGCTGGCCATGGAAGGCGTGCGCGTCGGCCCCCCGCCACCAGCGCAGGTGTCGTTCGGGTTCTGATGTAGGCAGTTGCATAATCGTTGTAGGCAGGTGCCTAGTTGTTGTGGAAGAACCGCCGGCGGAAATGCCGG
The DNA here is from genome assembly GCF_004023175.1 of Mesorhizobium sp. M7A.F.Ca.MR.362.00.0.0. Lineage (NCBI taxonomy): Bacteria > Pseudomonadati > Pseudomonadota > Alphaproteobacteria > Hyphomicrobiales > Phyllobacteriaceae > Mesorhizobium > Mesorhizobium sp. M7A.F.Ca.MR.362.00.0.0. The sequence continues at coordinate 18,865 of NZ_RZTF01000075.1, read as the reverse complement.
TCATTGTCCGGCCGCTTGCAGTTGTAGACCGGGCAGGACTTTGTGTCGGCGCTCGGCACGTAGGCCCGTGTCCTCACCTCGCCCATGCTGCAGAATCGCTGGCTCTGCACATAGCGGTCGTAGAGCGGCAGTCCCGGCACCCGCTTCGACTGGTAGCGCAGGATGACCGCCCCTTGCCGGGCGATCGTCCCCTGAACCTTGCCGCAGCTCATACGCGTCGGGTCGTAGCGCGAGATCGCCTGCGCCTGAGCGGCGACAAGCGTCAGGCAGGCGGCAAGCAGAATGATTTTCATGGTCCTCTCCCCAAGATCCCCTCCCAAGCGGGTGTGGATCGAGCGCCCACAGGCTCCGATCATCGCGACGCTCTCACGCGATTGGGGCGGCCATTGGGCGGCGCCCTCATCACGGCTTTCTCACGCAGTCTTGTTTTTCGTGCGAAAGCAGCCTATATCCCTTCCATTGATATTTCGGCCGATCGATCCGGGCCTCGCGATAATCGCGTTTGCTGACGTCTATCTCCAAAATCTCGATGCACACCGGCTGGACCTCGGTCTGGTCAATCTAAAGCAAATGTGAAGGACTATCTAAATGGCAACTGGAACGGTCAAGTGGTTCAACGCCACCAAGGGCTTCGGCTTCATTCAGCCTGACGCGGGCGGCGCGGACGTTTTCGTCCACATCTCCGCTGTCGAGCGTGCTGGACTGTCGACCCTGGTCGAAGGCCAGAAGATCAACTTCGAGATCGAGCAGGACCGCCGCACTGGCAAGTCGTCCGCTGGATCTCTGAGCAAGGCAGCCTGATTTTGCGATAGCGCGCGCCGGGCGAGAGCTCGGGGCGCGCGGCAAGTCACGGATGTACTGACAGTCGCGCGAGAAGCGCGCTGGAGCGGAAAGACCCGACAAGCTGGATCAGCAGATAGCTGCCAGCCCGGACCGGACGTTCCCGATCAGGCTACCAAGCATGGAAGGCGGGATTTATCCCGCCTTTTTGCTGTCTGGGGTTCAGGCATTTCGCTTTGCAACCTCGAAGCGGAAGCGACGGCGTCCTTCTCCCCGTTTACGGGGAGAAGTGCCCGGCAGGGCGATGAGGGGCAGCGCTGAGGCTTCAGAACTACCCATTTTAAACTTACCCAGAAAGGTTGGCGCCGCCCCTCAACTGGCTGCCGCCATTTTCTCCCCGTAAACGGGGCGAAGGACGCTGTGTTGACGCTTTCGCCAATCGTCAACGTAGCTTATCCCATCCACCCGATCGGCACATGCCCGGGATCTGCCTCCACCCTTTTCAGCCAGGCCGCCACCGCCGGATAGGCGTCGAGCTGGAAGCCGCCCTGCTCCGCCGTATGCGTATAGGCATAGAGCGCGATGTCGGCGACGCTGAGCGCGCTGCCGGCGAAGAAGGCATTGTTTTCCAGATGCCTGTTCATCACGCCGAGCGCCTTGTTGCCGCGCTCCAGCGTCACCGCCAGCCGCTCCGGGGTCGCATCCCCAGCACGTTCGGGGAAGGTCAGCAGCGCCTTGCGCACGGCAATGTAAGGCTCGTGGCTGTATTGCTCGAAGAACAGCCATTGATAGGCAAGCCCACGCTCATACCTGTCCGCCGGCAGGAAGCGTGTGCCTTCGGCGAGATAGAGCAGGATGGCGTTGGATTCGGCCAGCCGCCGGCCATCGTCGAACTCGAGCAGCGGCACCATAGCATTCGGATTCTTGGCGACAAAGTCGGCTTTGCGCGTATCGCCGGTGTGCGAACTCACTTCGACATTGGTAAAGCCAAGGCCAAGCTTGGCCATCAGCAGGCGCGGCTTGTAACAATTGCCGCTGTCGATCATGCCGTAAAGTATCATGGCTGTTCCCCGGAGCACTGTCTCCGCGCGATTATCGCAGCGGCGGCGGTCTCAACCAATGATTTGTTTTGGTACGACGATCAGCGCCGCTGATGTGTGAATCGCCGAAAATCTGAGGCCGTTGAAGGGCATGTTGAGATTCAGGTCAGGCCGAGCCGAAAACGGTGGGTTCCGAGAACCGGAGCGGAGCGTACTTAAGTACGTGAGCTCAGTTCTACTGCGTGGCAGTAGAACTAGGGAAGCGCAGGAAGCCGCCGTTTGCAGGCCGGCATCACCTGAATATCGACATGCCCTAGCCAAAGAGGGGCACGACCTTGCTGTCCCGGCCCAGCAGTGCATCGATGACCAGCGGTTTCTCCTCGAATACCGTGCCGGCCAAGGCCGGACGGGCAAGGAGAAAACCCTGCAGCAGGTCGACGCCGCCTTCGAGCGCGACGCGCAGATGGGTGGGCTGCTCGATGCCTTCGACCAGCACCTTGGCGCCGCGGTCATGCAGGCTGGAAACCAGCGGGCGGAAGAACCGTTCGGCGGCAGCGTGGCGGCAGAACTCCGCGAACCAGGTGCCGTCGATCTTGACGATGTCGGGCTTGAGCAGGCTCACCCGCTCCTCGGTCGAGTGCCCGGTGCCGAAATCGTCGATGGCGATACGGATGCCGTCGCGCCGCATCTCGCGCACCAGCCGCACGAGAAGCGCGTCGTCCGCCGCCTGTTCGGTGATTTCGCAGACCAGCATGGCCGGCGCCAGGCCGAACTCGCCGAGATGCCTGGTCATCAGGCGAATCTCGGCCAGTGCCCGCCCGGCATGGTCGTTGATCAACGGGTTGTAGTTGAAGAACAGGTCGAGCCCGTCGACGCCGATGTTGCGGAAATTCCTGAGATGCAGCGCCCGGCACATGGTTTCCACAAACAGCCGGTCCGAGACCGCAACGCTTTCAAAGAACACCTTCGGCCCGCCGG
>NZ_RZTF01000075.1:3358-16057 GCF_004023175.1 Mesorhizobium sp. M7A.F.Ca.MR.362.00.0.0 | reverse complement strand
CTTCACGCGGTGGCGGCCGGCACGGTGCGGCTCGATCAGGGCTTCGGCCGCCACCGCGTGAAGCGACCGGCCGCGCGGCGCGAAAATCGGCTGATAGGCGCTACGCAGCCGGAACTCGCCATAGATGCCGTATTCGATGCCGACTTCGTCGACTTGGATCGCATCGCCGACATTGCGCCGCCGATCGTCTCTCATGTCGCCACCCGGCGCCCGAAGGCCTTGACCGGCCGCGCCGAAGGCATTGCCGCGGCAGGAGCAGCCGTGTCGACGGCAGCAGCGGCAGGCGCCTGCCTGGCCTTGTCGAAGACGCCAAAGCTGGTCGGCGCCAATTCGGGCCGCGCCAGCACGAAACCCTGCACCATCGACGCACCCGATTTCTCGGCGAGCTCCAGTTGCCAGCCCTCCTCGATGCCTTCGAACACCGTATGGATGCCTTGCTCCTCGAAATTCTTCACCATGGTGGTCAGCAACGCGAAGCCGGCGCCGGACTCCATCAGCTGCGTGATCCAGTAGGCATCGAACTTGACGATATCCGGCTTCAATTCCTTGACCCGATTGATGTCGGAATCGTCGGCGCCATAATCGTCGACGGCGATGCGAAAACCGTTGGCCCTCAGTGCCGCGACGAAGCCGTGCAAGGCTTCCTGCGACGCCGACCGCTGCTCGGTCACCTCGCAGACGACGCGACGCGGGTCGATGCCGGCCTCGTGCAGCACGAGCCGCATTTCGCGCAAGGCAGCGTCGGCAACGGCGCGTTCGGTGAACACTGACGGGTCGAAATTGACGAAGATCGATGCTTCCCGCGGCAGGCAGGCACCGGCGTTGAGAAGATGCAGCGTCCTGGTCAGCGCCTCGATATGCAGCCGGTCGGCGGCCGGGCAGGTCGAGAAGAAATTCATCGGCGATTGCGGCTCGCCGTCGCGGAACGGTCGGATCAGCCCTTCGAACGCGACCACCGACAGCTTGCCTTCCTTGAAAGCGAAGATCGGCTGGAAGGCGCTTTGCAGCGTGTAGATACCCCAGACACCGGTGGAGGTGCCGTCGTCCTGACGGATGATGTGGGCAAGCCCGACGCTGCGCGACACGGTTCCTCGCTCCGCAATTGGTCTGCCATCCTGCCACTCAAGCCTCTACCGCTCGTTAATGAATTTATTGTTGCCGACCCGAGCCCCGATCACAGCTCCTTGAGACCTGGATCAGCCGACAATGCTTGCGTTGCGCGAAATCATGCGACATGAGAAGCGCCGCGGTCGCTCCTGGCCGCGCCGATCTTCCATGGAGACGTCAAGCTCATGGCCTTTCTTGCCGACACCCTTTCCCGCGTGAAGCCTTCCGCCACCATCGCGGTCACGCAGAAAGCGCGCGAGCTGAAAAATGCCGGCCGTGACATTATCGGGCTCGGCGCCGGCGAACCGGATTTCGACACGCCAGACAACATCAAGAATGCGGCAATCGAGGCGATCCGCCGTGGCGAAACCAAGTATCCGCCGGTTTCGGGCATCGTGCCGCTGCGCGAGGCGATCGCAAAAAAGTTCAAGCGCGAGAACAATCTCGACTACAAGCCCGAGCAGACTATAGTCGGCACGGGCGGCAAGCAGATCCTGTTCAACGCCTTCATGGCAACGCTGAACCCCGGCGACGAGATCATCATTCCTCGCCCCTACTGGGTCAGCTACCCCGAGATGGTGGCCATCTGCGGCGGCACCTCCGTGTTTGCCGACACCTCGATCGACAATGGCTTCAAGCTGACCGCTTCCGTGCTGGAAAAGGCGATCACGCCGAAGACCAAATGGCTGCTGATGAACTCGCCGTCGAACCCGTCAGGCGCTGCCTATACCGAGGCCGAACTGCGCGCGCTGGCCGACGTGCTGCTGAGGCATCCGCATGTCTGGACGCTGACCGACGACATGTACGAGCACCTGACCTATGGCGATTTCGTCTTCAAGACCATCGCCGAGGTCGAGCCTAAGCTCTACGAGCGCACGCTGACCATGAACGGCGTGTCGAAAGCCTATGCAATGACCGGCTGGCGCATCGGTTATGCGGCGGGTCCGGTTCAACTGATCAAGGCGATGGACATGATCCAGGGTCAGCAGACATCGGGCGCCTGCACCATTGCGCAATGGGCATCCGTCGAGGCGCTGAATGGCCCGCAGGATTTCATCGCCAAAAACAAGGCGATCTTTCAAGGCAGGCGCGACCTTGTCGTGTCGATGCTCAACCAGGCACGCGGCATCACCTGTCCGTCGCCGGAAGGCGCCTTCTATGTCTATCCTTCCTGCGCCCAGCTGATCGGCAAGAAGACCAAGGCCGGCAGGCTGATCGACACCGACGAGACCTTCTGCTCGGAACTGCTCGAAGCCGAGGGCGTCGCGGTGGTGTTCGGCTCGGCCTTCGGCCTCGGGCCCAACTTCCGCATCTCCTACGCGACCTCGGAGACGCTTCTGGAAGAAGCCTGCACACGCATCCAGCGTTTTACGGCTTCGCTGACCTGACTGGCGCGCTATGAACGCAAAAACCCGGCTTCACCGCCGGGTTTTTAATGGGCCGTCAGCCTCACGCCTCGTGCTTGGTCTCTTTGGCCGAGCGCGCCTCGGCCGGCGCCAGCACGGCAACCAGCAATGCGGCGGTGAGGAACGCGCCGATCGCTGCCGTCAGCATCGCGGCGTGGAAGCCGCCGGCATAGGCGGCAGCATAGAGTTCATGCACGCCGCTTTCGCCCATCGCCGCATCGGTTGCGAAATCATGCCGTGAAATCGCAGCACGAGCCACCGCTTCCGCGTTGGCGACACCGGCATCGCCGAGATACCCGGTCAAAAGGTTGGTTGCCCGCATGCTCATCAAGGCGCCGAGCAAGGCGATGCCGATGGCAAGGCCGCTCTGGCGGGTGGCATTGATGACCGCCGACACCATGCCCGAGCGTTCGCGCGGCGCATAGGACATGGCGGCAGCGCTGCCGGTCGGGATTGCAAGCGCATTGCCGAGGCCGCCAATGGCGAACAGAAGGCACAGCATCGCATAGGGCGTCGAAGGGCCGGCCCAGCACATGCCGAGCATGGACAGGCCGATAGCAACATAGCCGATGGTCATCAGCGCGGAGTGACCATAGCGCGCGCTCAGCCTGCCGATCCATGGCGACACCACGATCTGGACGATGAAGGCCGGCGCCATGCGCAGGCCGGTCTGCGTCGGCGACCAGCCCTGCACCTGCTGCAGGAACATCGAGAAGAAGAAGACGCTGGAATAGGAGGTGAAGCCGAGCGCGAACGAAGCGACATTGGCGACGGCGAAGCGGACATCGCGGAACAGGCCAAGCGGCAGCATCGGCCGTGCCGTGCGCGCCTCGAAGCCGAGGAAAGCAGCCAGGCCGACGACGCCGGCGACCAGCGCCGCGACCGTCCTTGGCTCGCCCCAGCCATTCTCGCCGGCCGAGATCAGGCCGAAGGTCAGCGCCCCCAGCCACAGGATGCTGAGAGCCAGGCCGACGAGGTCGAGATGGGCATGTTCGGGATGCGCCGTCTCGTTGATCGAAACAGCACCGAGCGCGATCGTGATCAAGCCCAGCGGCAGGTTGATCAGGAAGATGCTTTGCCAGCCGACGGTCTCGACCAGGATGCCACCGAGGACGGGACCAACGAGCAGAGAGATGGCGGCGAACGACGCCCAGCCGCCAATGACGCCGGCGCGCTGGCGCGCATCGGGAAAGGCCTGCGTCAGGATCGACAGCGCGCCTGGAATGAGCAGCGAGCCGGCGATGCCCTGCACCACCCGGCCGGCCAGCAGCACCGGCAGATTGGGCGCGACGGCGCAGATCAGCGAACCGGCCACGAAGATGCCGACGCCGGCCAGCCACGAGCGCTTGCGGCCATAGCGATCGCCGATCAGGCCGGACGACAGCATGAAGGCGGACAGGCACAGCGTGTAGGAGTCGACCACCCATTGCAGGCCGCCGAAATCGGTTTGCAACGCCTGCTGGATGGTCGGCAGCGCGACATTGACGATGCTGACGTCGAGCAGAGCCACGAACGAACCAAGATAGATAGCGGCGACCAGGGGCAGACGGTGCTTTGACATGGCTATATCCAGACGTGAGTTAGAGGCCATGCAGGTGCTACAGTCAAAGCCGAAGTGGCTCCGAGGGACGTTGCCGGCCGGCATGGCGTGCGAGCCAGACGCGCGAAATCAGCTTGCAATCCGGGAAACGTGCGCAGCGAACCCGCGGACCATCGTCATATGACGACTAGGAAGCCGGCCGCATTCGATCAACCATGAAGCCTCAGAAGGGAGATGCATCATGGCCAAAGGCGGCAATCCATCAAACAATCACGACGGCGAATTCATAGTGTCCGGGCCGGGCACTGAAAATACCGAGCGGTTCAAGCAGGCGCTCAGTGTTTCATTTGCCGAGCAGACAGCCACATCAATGAACTATTTCAAGCAGTCGGACCCTAACGACGAGGGCCAGATCTCCGCTCTTGGCGAGGCAAAAATTGATTACCTGAAAGCACAGTCGGGCTGTTACTGGACCGAGGAAACTGAAAAATGGACCAGGGCAAAACTGAAACGCTTTGCCGATCGCAACGATCGAAAGCGAATTCTAGGCAACAGTTTCGATCGCTCCGAAATGGTTGTCTTGCCGCGCCGCAAAGATGGGGCGATGCCGATGGAAACGCGGCAACTGCAAGGCGATCCCTATGAGTATTTCCATTTTTGGCCTGGCACCTTCGGTAACTACAAATACAGCTGGTTCAACCGGACCGGGGACGGACGCGTTCTGCGAGACGAATCTTACGAGTGGGATGGGGCGCCGGATTTGGGCGGCTTGGTATTTTTCGAAAACAACAGCGCCGGCGATAGAGATTACCTGCACGCCATGCTCGAAAGCGGCATCTGGTTTACCTACACTCCCAAGAAGACCGGCCGGCTCGACTTGTTTGCGGAATTCGTCTCCACCTACGACACAAGGTACAGGTGGATGCGTGACGAAATCGGCTACAGCCACACCAGAGTCCTTCAGGCGACCGATGTCGTTTTTGGCACCTTTTCAGGCGATCAAGCCGTGGGACGAGATTACCGAAGCAACAGCACCCTTGTCGATTTTCAGCGTTGGTTTGAAGGGGACGTAGGGGATTTCGCCAATTTCGGAGAAAATGGCTTTGCCGACGGAACAATACACAATTTTTTTGGGCGGCCGGGCGCAATGGTTTTTGCTGGACAACCGGTCGAGATCTTGGTCGGCTGCAGGGTCTTGATGGACTGCTATCTCAACGATGTCAGCATCAGGGCGTGGGAAGGCGCCCGGCGGAGGCTGAATTTTCTGGGCGTCCGAGTGGTTTAAATGCCAGCGGTTTTGCAGCTTGCGCGACGATCGTCATCGCTGCGGCAAGAAGCCTGCCCTCCGCCGGCTTAGGTGTCTCGACCGCCAAACTGCTCGTCGGTGACCCCCTCCAGCCAATCGACATGGACATCGTCGAGCGCCTCCTGCATCGCGATATGCGTCATCGCCGATTTGGGCGCCGCGCCATGCCAGTGTTTTTCGCCAGGCGCGAACGAGATGACGTCGCCGGCCCTGATCTCCTGGATCGGGCCGCCCCACGTCTGGGCAAACCCGGCGCCCACCGTCACGTACAGCGTCTGGCCAAGCGGATGCGTATGCCAGTGGGTGCGCGCGCCCGGCTCGAAGCTGACCAGCGTGGCTCGCAGCCGCGCCGGCGCCTCTTTCTCGATGATCGGCGTCTGCAGCACCCGGCCGGTGAAGTATTTTTCCGGCGCGATGACGGTCGGCACGCTGCCGCAGGCAATGATCTTCATGGGTCGATGGTCCTTCAAACAGCGGGCGATGGGTCGCCTGTTTTCAGTTTCGGCCGATATGGGGCGACGTGCAACAGCTTCCCGCTGCCAGCCCAGCATATGATCCGCACGGTCCACTGCCGAGCAAAGGGTTTCTATTTTTCTTGCCCTGCCGGCAAACAAGTGGGACGATGGCTTTGGGCAGGTGGCACTTGAAAAGAACCCGCCCGCGACGGTCGAACAGGCCGGCCGCCGCTCAGGACCGATTGACCAAGCCTGAACCATACATGCCAGTCGGTCCTACGGGAAACGCCTGAGTGGAGGTCAGTCATGGGTACTCGCGCCGGAGGACGACGCACGGGACCGAAATGCATTGCCATAGTCGGTCCCTTCGCAAGCGGTAAGACGACACTTCTCGAAGCCATATTGGCCCGTACGGGCTCAATTCCCCGACAAAATCCCGTTTCATCAGGCAACACCGTTTCGGATCATTCGCCCGAGGCGCGCGCCCACGCCATGAGCGTCGAGGCGACGGTCGCCACGACCGAATTCATGGGCGAGCAGATCACCTTCGTCGACTGTCCCGGTTCCATCGAATTCTCTTTCGAGGCCGAACCGGTGCTGGCCGCCTGCGACCTCGCGGTCGTCGTAGCCGAGGCCGATGAAAAGAAGATCCCTGCCCTGCAACTGATCATGCGCAAGCTCGACGATCTCGGAGTGCCGCGCATTCTGTTCCTCAACAAGGTCGACAAGGCAATCACCGGCGTGCGCGACACGCTGAAGATGCTGCAGCCGGCCAGTGCCGTGCCGTTGCTGCTGCGCCAGATTCCGCTGCGCAAGGACGGTGTCGTCATTGGTTCGATCGACCTGGCGCTGGAGCGCGCCTACATCTATCGCGAATATGCCGAAAGCGAGGTGGCGCAGATTCCCGGCGACGACAAAGCGCGCGAGCTCGAAGCGCGTTTCTCGATGCTGGAGACGCTGGCCGACCATGATGACCAGTTGATGGAACAACTGCTCGAGGAGATCGAGCCGCCCAAGGATGCGATCTTCGACGACCTCGCCGCCGATCTGCGTGACGGTGCGGTGATCCCGGTGCTGATCGGCACCGCCGAGAAAGGCAACGGCGTGCTGCGCCTCCTGAAGGCGATCCGCCACGACGCGCCCGACATCGAGGCGACCCGCAAACGGCTCGGTGCACCCGACGGCGCGGCTACCCTGGTCCAGGTGATGAAAACCATCCACACCTCGCATGGCGGCAAGCTGTCGGTGTCGCGCATCCTCTCCGGTCAGGTCGTCGACGGTTCCGAACTCTGGCTGCCCGGCGGCGACACGGCCAAGGTTTCCGGCATCTACCGGATGCTCGGCAAGGACCAGTCCAAGCTCTCCATCGCCAAGGTCGGCGACACGGTGGCACTGGGCAAGCTGGACGAGGTCAAGACCGGCCAGACGCTGAGCTCGGCCAAGGGCGGCATCAAGCCGCTCGTCCAGTTCGAGCCGCCGCAGCCGGTCTTCGCCTTCGCGCTCCGCCCCAAGGAGCGCAAGGACGAAGTGAAGATGTCGGCTGCCATCCAGCGGCTGGCCGAGGAGGACCCCTCGCTCAGCCTGCGCCACAATCAGGACTCGGCCGAAACCGTGCTGTCGGGCCATGGCGAGATGCATCTGCGCGTGGTGCGCGAGCGGCTGGAAGGCAAGAACCAGATACCGGTCGAAGGTCATCCGCCGGCGGTGCCCTATCGCGAGACGATCCGCAAATCGGCGCAGCAGCGCGGCCGTCACAAGAAACAGTCCGGCGGCCATGGCCAGTTCGGCGACGTGGTGATCGAGATCAAGCCGCTGCCGCGCGGTTCCGGCTTCCAGTTCACCGATACCATCACCGGCGGCGTCGTGCCCAAGACCTACATCCAGTCGGTCGAGACCGGGGTGCGCGACTATCTGAAATCCGGGCCGCTGGGCTTTCCGGTCGTGGATGTCGCAGTCAACCTGTCGGACGGCTCCTATCATGCGGTCGATTCCTCCGACATGGCCTTCCAGATGGCGGCCAGGCTGGCGATGAAGGAAGGCATGGCCGCGTGCTTGCCGGTGCTCCTGGAGCCCGTGATGAAGGTCGAGATCGTCACCCCCTCGGACGCCACCTCGAAGATCATCGCTCTCATCCCGCAGCGGCGCGGCCAGATCCTCGGCTACGACGCGCGACCCGACTGGCCGGGATGGGATGTCGTCGAGGCAACCATGCCGCAAGCCGAGATCGGCGACCTGATCATCGAGTTGCGCTCGGCGACCGCGGGCGTTGCCAGCTATCGTGCCGTCTTCGACCACATGGCCGAACTCACCGGCCGTCTGGCCGACGACGCCATGAACACCAACGGCAAGGCTGCCTGATGGCGTGGCGTTCCTCTCGAACCTGATTCGGGGGAACAAAAGAAAACGACGTCCGGCGGGGACCGGACGTCGTTTTGTTCGCGGACCGTTTCCTTGGGAGGTAAAACGTCAGATCCGCCGCATTTGGTACCGCCGAGTTCGGCGGAAAAACGGTTCGGACGCGGTAGCCGCCTGAGCCCGGGCCGCACGAGTGATGCCCCCATCTCCCGTCCGAACCACACCGCGTCCTATGATCTACATAGCAGGTCGCGGGCGTCCGGGATATGTTACCAGAGGTTACATGTCACCGTTACGTGGCAATTGTGATGGAATTTTTGGCCGGCCCAGCAGGGTACAGGCAACAAAAAAGCCGGATCAATGAAGATCCGGCTGAGTTTGATTGGAGTGCCTGTTAAGGCTAACCTCCAGAGGGGAACACTCGAGGGCGCTAATGGGAGGAGAACGCGCCCAGGAGATGATCTATATATGTGCTCATCATGCCCAAGAAACAAGCATCTATTTTGCAACACACACATGCAAAAAGACGCAGGCTGTGGTCTAACCCATTCCAGAAGCCAATAGGACCAGCAAAATCGTCGAAATGGAGCGCTGAATCGGGCAATTGCAACTACAGAATCGCTAATCTCGGCTGGCTTTCGGCTCGAAATGCCAAAACTGGGCAATGATGTGGAAGCGGGCAGCAGGCGTGCATTTCTAAGGCAATCGCGGAGCAAGCAGCCAATGCGGAGGTTTTCGGCGATCGCCGGCAGTGCGGCCTTCTTCATCGTGGCGCCCTGCGTGGTTGCGGGACTGGTGCCCTGGCTGTCGACCGATCGCTGGGGCTTGCCCTGGTCGAGCCTGCCGGGCTTTGCCCCTGTTGGCGGGCTTCTGATCGTTGCCGCGGGCGCGGCACTTCTGCATGCCTTCGGCCGTTTTGCGCTTGAGGGCCTGGGCACACCCGCACCGGTCGCCCCGACCGAGAGGCTGGTGATAGGCGGCATCTACCGCCATGTCCGCAACCCGATGTATGTCGCCGTGCTGTCGATCATCCTCGGCCAGGCGCTGCTGTTCTTGAGCTGGGCGCTGGTCGCCTATGCCGCCGTCAGCGCTGTCTCCATGGGCGCCTTCGTCAGGCTCTATGAAGAGCCGACGCTTAGCCGCCGTTATGGCGCCGAATACGAGACCTACCGCCGCAACGTGCCCGGCTGGCTGCCTCGGCTGATGCCCTGGCGGGGATAATCCCGCAGGGCGTGAAAACGAAAATCAGAAGGACCAGCTTCGGGCTTTGGCGATGATGAAGTCCCGGAACACATGCAGCTTGGCCTGGTTCTTCATCGCGTCGGGATAGGCGAAATAGGTGTCGAAAGACGGCACCTCGGTCTCAGGCAGCAGCTGCACCAGATCGGAGTCCTTGCTGATCACATAGTCGGGCAGCATGGCGATGCCGGCCCCGCCCTGCACCGCCCGCTTGATCGACAATATGTCGTTGATCTGCAGCGTCGGCACCCTTTGTCCGCCTTCGAAATCACCGACCGTTTCCAGCCAGTTCAGCTCCGACAGATGCGACGGCACCGGCACGCCGAAGGTGACGATGCGATGGGCCTTCAGCTCGGCGACGGAAGACGGCTTGCCATGCTTGGCGACATAGGATGGGGCCGCGTAGAGGTGGAAATGCACGGTGAACAGGCGGCGCTGGATCAGGTCCGGCTGCTGCGGCTGGCGCAGCCGGATGGCGCAATCGGCCTGGCGCATGGTGAGATCCAGCTCCTCGTTGGCGAGGATCAACTGCAGGCTGATTTCGGGATAGAGTTCGATGAATTCCTGCACCCGCTCGGTCAGCCAGCCGGCGCCCAGCCCCACCGTCGTCGTCACCCGCAGCACGCCCGACGGGCGATCCTTGGTCTCGGTCAGCCGGGACTTGATGGTCTCCAGCTTCATCAGCACGTCATGCGCCGTGCGAAACAGCATCTCACCTTGCTCGGTCAGCACCAGCCCGCGGGCGTGGCGGTTGAACAGCGGCACGCCGACATCATGCTCGAGCGCGCTGACCTGCCGCGAGATCGCCGATTGCGACAGATGCAATGTCTCGGCCGCATGGGTAAACGACCCCGCCTCCGCCGCAGCGTGAAACACGCGTAGCTTGTCCCAGTCCAACGCCATGATTCCCCTCGTTCTGTTTTGGCGTCTGAATGAAAAATCAGGCTTTTACACGGCGTTTCTAAGCCGCTCTCTGAACTCTCTACTCGGCCGCTTCGCGATGCACTTCGATGCCGGCCAGATACTTCTCCGCCTCGAGCGCGGCCATGCAGCCGAGCCCCGCTGCCGTCACCGCCTGGCGGTAGATATCGTCGGTCACATCGCCGGCCGCGAACACGCCCGGCACATCGGTGCGGGTCGAATCCGGCGCTGTCCACAGATAGCCGTTCGGCTTCTGCTTGAGCTTGCCGGCGAACAGTTCAACCGCCGGCGCATGGCCGATGGCCACGAACACGCCGTCGATCTTGAGGTGCGACACCTCGCCGGTCACCGCATGCTTGAGCTTCAGCCCCTCGACCGAGGGCGGCAGCGGCGTCTTGCCGGGCCGGCCGGTGATCTCATCGACGATCGTGTCCCAGATGACGCGGACATTGTCCTTCTTCAGAAGCCGCTCGCGCAGAATACGTTCAGCGCGAAAATCGCTGCGCCTGTGGATGACCGTCACGCTCCTGGCGAGATTGGACAGATAGAGCGCCTCTTCCACCGCGGAATTGCCGCCACCGACCACCGCGACATCCTTGCCCCTGTAGAAGAAACCGTCGCAGGTGGCGCAGGCCGAGACTCCAAAACCCATGAAGTCCTGCTCGGTCGGGATGCCCAGCCATTTCGCTTGCGCGCCGGTGGCGATGATCAGCGCGTCGGCGGTATAGGTCGTGCCGGAATCGCCCTTGGCGCGGAACGGTCGCACGTTGAGGTCGACCTCGGTGATGATGTCGTTGATGATGTCGGTGCCGACATGCTCGGCCTGTTTCAGCATCTGCTCCATCAGCCACGGACCTTGGATCGGGTCGGCGAAGCCGGGATAATTCTCGACATCGGTGGTGATCATCAACTGCCCGCCCTGCTGCAGGCCGGCGACCAGCATCGGCTTCAGCATGGCGCGGGCGGCATAGACCGCCGCCGTATAGCCGGCCGGGCCGGAACCGATGATGAGAACGGGCGCGTGCTTGGTGGTCATCTAAAGCCTCTGCGGAGGGCTGCCGGGAATTGCGGCATGGAAAACTCGATCATTGTCGCGCGTAATGTAAGTGTTGCCCACGACGCCAGCAAGGCAAGTTGGTGTTCGTCCCCGGAAAGCTTTGTCGCACCTGTCGGCCGCTGATCCCGCGAAATATTCCGGGCGAAGGATGGAATGGACAGCGAAGTCGTTTAATTACAAAATCACGCAAGATTCTTGCGTATTGCCCCTCATGATCGAGAGCCCACATGCCCCTCAAGGCCGACCTCGACGCTATCGACTGGAAGATCCTGCGCGAATTGCAGGGCGACGGCCGTATGACCAATGTCGAACTGTCGAACCGCGTCGGCATTTCGGCGCCGCCATGCCTGCGCCGCGTCAAGCGCCTGGAGGAAGCCGGCATCATCCGTGGCTACCGTGCCTTGCTCAATGCACCAGCGCTCGGCCTCGATGTCGTTGCCTTCTGCCTGGTCGGCCTGCATCATCAGGCCGATGCCGAGCTGCGCATCTTTGCCGAGCGCACCCGCGGCTGGCCGATCGTACGCGACGCCTGGATGGTGTCGGGCGAATCCGATTTCCTGCTGCATTGCGTGGCGAGCGACCTTGGCGCCTTCCAGAGCTTCGTCATCGAGGAACTGACCTCGACCCCGAATGTCGACACGGTGCGCACAGCGCTCACCATCCGCCGGGTCAAGGACGAAGGGCTGGTCTCGTTCGCACAGCCTTGAGCCGGCTGAACCGCAACGAGCTTTCGCCGATGTCGCTTGAAGGCCTCGCCATATCAGCGCCGCTTTGGCGTTCGATAGCTCTCCTGTGAAGCCGGAATTTCTGCCGTAGCCGTCTTGTTGGTTTCCTAGAGCAATTCCAGAAAAAGTATGTAACGGTTTTCCCGGGTAAAGCGCATAGCGCTTTCGGGATTGCGTAAACAGGGGCGCAGGGCAGCCCAATTCCGAGAACAGTGTGCCGTGGGGTGGGACGATGACTCGATTTTCTAGCCCGGTTTCGGCGCTGGTCATCTGCATGAACGAGGCCGACATGATCGGCGAGTGCCTGGAAAGCGTCGATTTCTGCGCCGAGATCATCGTCGTCGATTCGGGCTCGACGGACAGCACTCTGGACGTCGTCAACGGGTACATCGCCAAAGGCTACCCGATAAGGCTTTTTCACAACGATTGGCCGGGCTTTCCTCGTCAGCGGCAATTCGCGCTCGATCAGGCCACGCAACCATGGTGCCTTTCGATTGAAGCCGACGAGGCCATCGACGACGTGCTCAGGCAGTCAATCATGAATGTGACCCAGCTTGGGAATGACGCCTTCGACGGATGGTACATCAG
>NZ_RZTF01000075.1:538-3348 GCF_004023175.1 Mesorhizobium sp. M7A.F.Ca.MR.362.00.0.0 | reverse complement strand
GTACATCAGACGCCGCGACAAGCTGAAGGGCTATGGCTATGCGCACCGCTGGGTGCTTCACAACAGGCTGCTGCGTCTTTTCCGCCGCGACAAGGCCACGATGGACCTCAATCTGCGGGTCCATGAGTCGTTCGAGGTGCCAGGCGAAACCGGCACGATAGAAAATGGCGTGCTGCTGCATCGCCGCGAAATGACCATTGCCGAGGATCTGGCAAGGGCCAACACCTACTCCAGCCTCAAGGTTGCCACGCTTGTCGAACGAGCCAAGAAGCCCGGCCTGATAAGACTGGTGCTGTCGCCGCTCGGCAACTTTCTGAAGTTCTACCTGGCCAAGCGCTACTTCCTGTGCGGCCGGCACGGGTTCGTCTATTCGATGCTGGTGATGCTGTATTCGTTCGCGACAGAGGCCAAGCTTTATGAAGCCTGGCGAGACAAAGATCGGATGTAAGCCGTCACGGCGCGCCCGAGGCGGTGCCAAGCGCAGCTATTGCGGCGAGCAGGCCGTCGAAATCCGCGCGCTCGCACCAAGGCCGAATTGTGAAGCCCGATCGGACAGCCGCTTGCCCGTCTACCAGCCAGCCCCGCGCGAGGCCGGCGCGTTGTCCCGCCTCCATGTCGGCCTCCTTGTCGCCGACAATCAGCGAACGCCGCAGATCGAGCCCGAGGCGCCCGGCCGCCTCCAGCAGCATGCCCGGATTGGGCTTGCGCATCGGATGATCGGCAACCGCAAGCACACCGGAGCCAGCTTCGTGATAGGCGCAGGCGACGACCATATCGACGAACGCATTGTCGACGCGCAGCAGCTCGAGCACGCGGCCATTGACGGCGGCGAAATCGCCCCAGCCGAAATAGCCACGCGCGATGCCCGACTGGTTGGTGACGATGATGACCGGAATGCCGGCCCGGTTGGCGGCGGCTATCACCGCGGCTATGTCCGCGCGCAGCACCATTTCGGCAGGATCATCCGGATAGCCCGTATCGACATTGATGGTGCCGTCGCGATCGAGGAACAGCGCCGGCGAGCCGGCGGCGAACACTCTTGAGCCGACCTGCTCGACCCATAGGCCAGGCTCCGCCAGCGGATAGCGGCCAGAGGTCGTGGGATCAGCCATTGCTGAGGCGCGCTTCGACCACCTCGCACAAATGATGGTAAAGGCACAGATGCCCCTGCTGGATGATCGGCGTCGAGGTCGACGGCACGTTGAGCAGGATATCGGACAGAGGCTTCAGCTTGCCGCCGGTGTCGCCGGTCATGCCGATCACCGTCATGTCCATCCTCCGCGCCTGTTCGGCGGCGGCGAGGATGCTCGGCGAATTGCCGCTGGTAGAGATTGCCAGAAGCACGCCGCCGGCCGCGCCATGCGCCTCGACCTGGCGCGAAAACACCGTGTCGAAGCCATAGTCGTTGCCCCAGGCGGTCAGCACCGCTGCATTGGCCGGCAGCGCGATGACATTGTAGGCCTTGCGCTCCTTGAGAAAGCGGCCGACCAGTTCGCCGGCAATGTGGATGGCGTCGCTGGCCGATCCGCCATTGCCAGCGATGAGCAGGGCCTTCCCCGACGAAAGCGCCGTCACCACCGCGCTCGCTGCCTGCTCCATCTCACCGGTCAGGTCCCGTTCGACCATGGCTGATATGGCAGCCGCCGAGCGGACAAGGTAATCGTTCAAGTCGGACATGAAACCCTCAGTTTGTGGTGCCGCCGGCGCGCAATTTGCCAATGGTGTTGGTGGTGCTTTTTCCGGCGACGAGATCGACCAGCACAACGCGGCCGCCGGCTTTCTGCACGGCATCGGCGCCGACCACGGTGTCGACGGTGTAATCGGCGCCCTTGACCAGTATGTCGGGCAGCAGCGCTTCGATCAGCGCCAGCGGCGTATCTTCCTCGAACACCACGACCGCGTCGACCGAGGCAAGTGCTGCCAGCACGCAGGCGCGGTCGTGCTGGTCGTTGACCGGGCGCCCGGCGCCCTTCAGTCGCCGCACCGAAGCATCGCTGTTGAGGCCGAGCACCAGCCGGTCGCATTGGCTGCGCGCCGCGTGCAGCAAGCTGACATGGCCGGCATGCAGGATGTCGAAGCAGCCATTGGTGAAGCCGACGCTCAGGCCCTCTTCCTTCCACGCCGCCACCATGCGCGCGGCCGACGTGGCGTCGAGGATGGCGTCCTTGTGGGCCGTCGGCCCATGCGAACGGAACAGCGCGCCGGTGAGTTCCTCGACCGTCAGCCGCGCGGTGCCGCGTTTTCCCACCACGACGCCACCAGCGGCATTGGCGATCGAAGCGGCCATGACCGTATCGGCGCCCACGGCCAGCGCCAGCGCGAAGCTCGCGATCACCGTGTCGCCGGCGCCCGAAACGTCGAACACTTCGCGCGCCTGGGTGGCGATGTGGCGCGCCTCGTCGGGGCCGACCACGCTCATGCCCTTTTCGCTGCGCGTCGCGACCACGAAATCGAAACCATGTGCCGAAATCAGCTCGCGTGCGGCACCTACGATCTCGTCATCGGCGAACACCGCATGGCCGACGGCCTCGCCGAGTTCCTTGCGGTTGGGGGTAATGGCGGTGGCCCCGGCATAGCGCGCGTAATCGCGGCCTTTCGGGTCGACCAGCACCGGCTTTCCAGCCTCGCGGCAGATGGCGATCAAGTCGCCGGCGACACCGTCGAGCAGGATGCCCTTGCCGTAATCGGACAGGATGACGATGTCGGCATGCGCCAGCGCGGCGCGGAAATGCCGGATCAGGCCGGCTCGCTCCGCAGCGCCGAGCGGCTTGATCTCCTCTTCGTCGAAACGCAGCACCTGCTGGTTGAGC
>NZ_RZTF01000075.1:0-531 GCF_004023175.1 Mesorhizobium sp. M7A.F.Ca.MR.362.00.0.0 | reverse complement strand
GGGGCGCGCTGAAGCGGCTTTTGGACGAGGTCATGCGACCACGCTCCTGCGCGAGGCCCGCCGTATCGGCGCCAAGCTCGCCGAGCATCCGCACCAGGCTATCGCCTGCCACATCGGTGCCTATGACCGAGACGGGAATAGCGGCAGCGCCGAGCGAAACGATGTTGGCCACGACATTGCCGGCGCCGCCCATGGTCGAGGTCTCGCCGCGCCCGTGCAGCACCGGGATCGGTGCCTCCGGCGAGATCCGCTCGATGACGCCGTTGACGAAACGATCGAGGATGAAGTCGCCGACCACCAGCACAGTGGCTTGGCCGAACCGCGCAATGGCGCGGTGCAACGGTTCGGGAGAAGGCGGATTGTGCTTGATCATGTCACTGGCAACACAGGGAAAAGGCCGATTTCAAACTCATAAGTGCTCATCAATCGACTGGTCGGATCGTTCATGGCCAAAGCCGATATACCGCAAATTCACGCAGCGCAACGGCAGGGCATGATCCCGGCAGGCTCGGGCGGTCAGCTCTTCTGCAG
>NZ_RZTF01000760.1:0-1216 GCF_004023175.1 Mesorhizobium sp. M7A.F.Ca.MR.362.00.0.0 | reverse complement strand
ACGAGCGGAAGACAGACATCACCGCCTTCCCCGCCGGATCGTGACCTTCTCCTGTTTCCAGCCGACGCCGGAGACGAGTACAGCCTTATCGACATGATAGTCGACGATCATCATATCGTTCTTCATGCGATAGTTGACGATACGGTTCTGGCCGCCGGAGATGACGAAGAGGACCGGCGCGTCCTGGCCGGAGATCGAGCGTGGAAATTGGATGTAAGTCTTGATGCCATCGCTATAGACGCGGCTGGGCCGCCATCCGGCGCGACCCGAAATCGAATAGCCGAACTGCAACTGCTCGGCCGGAACCCCGGCGCCCGGAATCGTGCTCGCTTCCATGCGGGCGTTTATGTCGGCGAGCTTCGCGGACACGTCCTCGGGATATTCGAAGCCGACACGGGCCATGTACTGCGCCTGATGCGACTTGAGCTGGATGTGATAGGTGCGTCGAGAGGTCGTCACCACCATCGAGGTGACGATGCCAGGCTCGGAGGGCTTGACGATCAGGTGGACGGCCTGGCCGCCGTCGGCCCCGGAGGTCGCGGGTTCGATCTTCCAGCGGACCGTGTCGCCGACGAGAACATCGCGCACAGCCTCACCGGCCTCAAGCTCGATATCGCACACCTGCAGCGGCGAGCACACGACCGAGGGCTGGATCTCGCCGTAGAGAAAGACGACCTTTCCGTCCGCGCCTTTCGTGACAAGGCCGCGCGATCCACGCCACTGGCCGGAAATCCCGATGCCCTTCGCCTCATTGGCAGTCACCCCATCTGCGAGGGCTTCCGAAGAGAGGAGGAAGGGCGACCCCATCGCGATGGATACGATCACGATGGCGTTCAGCGTGGCCCGGGCTATTTTGGTTCTGAAGTTCATATGCGGGCCATGCCTTTCAAAGCTGCGCAGTCCAGTCGAAGTCGCGGAGATAGAGACCGATCGGGTTGAAGCGGATGATGGCCTCGTCCTGTGGAGGCGTAAGCGTGACGGGGGCGACGCCGCGGAACCGCCGAACGGCGGTCTCCTTGCCCTTGCGGTCGCGTTCGAACTCGGTCCAGTCAATCTGGTAGCTCTGGTTGGACAGCGCGACGATGTTGTTCACCTCTATGGCGACCGTCGCGGTCTTCGCCTTCTCGAACGGCGAGGAGGAGCGGAACCAGGCGTTGACCTTCTCGGTGGCCGGATCGGAGGTTCTCAGATGCGAATAGGTGCGATCGATATACTG
>NZ_RZTF01000759.1:0-1221 GCF_004023175.1 Mesorhizobium sp. M7A.F.Ca.MR.362.00.0.0 | reverse complement strand
GTTTTGCCCTTTTCAAATCCGCCGGCCCCGTCGAAATTCAATGGTGACGACATACTCCGGTCCAGCCCGCCCCACAAATCCTCATGCTCCCCTTCATCAAGGTTCGCACGTGTAAGCGGCCCGTTTCATAGCCCTCCCGCTTCAGGAGTTTTTGCATCAGCCGGCTGCCGGCGAACGGATAATCCATGTGCAATTCGTCGATCCGGCGCATCAGCTTCAGATCGGCGGCTGACACGGGCCGAGGCAAGGCGTAGACGCTGCCCCGGCTGATCCCCAATTCGGCAGCCTGCTTTGTAATCGGCAAGTCATGGTCGCGATCAATCATCGTTTTACGCTCGCCAACAGCCCGGCCTTGTCGAGCGCCGAGCCTAAAAAATCATTGGCCAGCGTCAATTCGCCGATCTTGGCATGAAGAACCTTCACATCGACCGCTGGTGACGCTTTCTCCCCACCGTTAAACACGCTCGCGGCTCCCTCAAGAAGCTGTTTCTTCCAATCCGCGATCTGGTTGGGATGCACATCGTATTGCTGCGCCAATTCCGATAGCGTCTTTTCCCCTTTCAGGGCCGCAAGCGCCACTTTGGCTTTAAAACCAGCAGCATGGTTACGGCGAATTCGTTTCGGCATTTCAGCTCCTGTTCGTGAGCCACTCTGGCTCAGCTCAGGCAGAAATTCCACTTAACCCCCTGTTCAAATTTCCCGAACCAGCTCTCTCTTTGCCGCCTACAACGCAGCAGCCCTTCCAACTAAGCTCATGGTCCCAAAATCGGGGTCCATTTCACGTGCGTGTGCCGGGACCGACCTGTTCGAAGTCAGGAGTATCGGCTTCGCCGTTTACGCCGCGAGTGCACGAATGCACAAAGAAAGAAAGAAAGAAAGAAAGAAAGGCGACATCGCTATAGATCCTGCCCCCCACCGAGCCGAGCCGAGCCGCCCCTGTTCTGCTCGCCATTGGGTGCTGTCGCTGTCTACAATTGCGGTCCAATAAGGAAGAGCCGCCCCTGTTCTGCATATCCTGCCCAATGCGGGGCCCACAGCCCAATGCGGGGGCCAACAGCATCTCCCCACCGAATAACTTTCCACTCTCTTTAAATGGCGCCTTTTCGCGTAGTCAACGTGTTGCATATAAATCAATTATAGCCAATCACTCAATATCACAGATTCCACGGGCGATGGAGTCATCTACTCTGGCTCTTCCAGAATACGTAGAGGACTTTTCTG
>NZ_RZTF01000758.1:391-1231 GCF_004023175.1 Mesorhizobium sp. M7A.F.Ca.MR.362.00.0.0 | reverse complement strand
GTCTCGAGGGTGCTGTTGAAAGGATGACTAGGTTGCCGTCCCTCGCTGATCACTTCCACGGAAGCCGCCCCTCATTCGCGAAATGATGACAGGTACCTTGTTTGACCTGCACCCGCGCGTGGCGTCCTAACACCCCGGAAGCTTGGATGGTAGCCGCCTGCGACAGCACCCTTGTCACACGTTCCAGGCCGCCACCGTTGGACTCCGTGTAGACATCCGAAACCCCGTGATAAACCTCATCCTTGAACGTCGAAAGATAGTCCGGAGGGGTCGAGTCACGATAATAACGATCGAACTCGGCCGCGTCGAAGTACCGAGTTCGCTGATCACGCAAATGGGTGCCCCACCGAGCGTCCTGTAGAACCGCAGCCGGGTTCTCGAACTTTGATCCGGCGCACTCGCCATAAATATCGACCAGCTGACTGATGTAAGCAGATTCGTGATCTTGCAACTGGTCAGGTGCCACGCCAAGCGGCGAAGGTCCCGGATCATCGTTGAACCATTTCACGAGCACAGTCTTCGCGTGGCTGTCATCGACGAGACGGACGGCGTCCAGAGAATACACTTGGGTAAAGTCGAAAGCATTTATTGCCGAGCGGATCTCCTCGCTCAAAGGGACGCTTGCATTCTCGACCAACTCCCCGGCTATGCCGGTGGCCCACCGATCGAGGAAGGCCTGCCTGAAGCGTTCCGGATGTGCAATGAAGGCCTGAACGTTGCGCACAACCCCTCGAGGGGCGACGAACGTATAGGAGCGCGGCAGCGTGTACTCACCCTTCGCTGCGTGCATGAAGATTTTGCCCAGCTCAACAAACGCCGCCTTTTCCGATAGACGGGCAC
>NZ_RZTF01000758.1:0-381 GCF_004023175.1 Mesorhizobium sp. M7A.F.Ca.MR.362.00.0.0 | reverse complement strand
GGGCCTTCATGCCGCTGATCTGTGACGTAAGCCACGACATCGCGTCCCATATCGCCGGTGCCGGACCAACGCTCGTGTGAGTTGTAGTCCTTCGTACGGTTCGCAAGCCAGTCGTTGACAAAGGCTTCGAGACGTTCGTCGGGCAATGCGGTGAGCTGGACGGCGTAGTTTGGGCGCAAGATATCGCTCTAGGTTCGAAACGGCGAAGCAAGGTTCGCCGTTCCTTGTTCAATTGACAAGCCAGCGCACAATACATGCCCGATAAAATCCAATGGGCATCATTTGCCAGTCCGGTCAAAGCTTATTCGCAAGAGGTCAAGGTTACATCAACCAGCAAACAAATCAGGTTGGCATTCATCGGGTTTGTCACGTACCCACGCC
>NZ_RZTF01000757.1:0-1237 GCF_004023175.1 Mesorhizobium sp. M7A.F.Ca.MR.362.00.0.0 | reverse complement strand
GACGAGAAGCGCGCCGAGCGCGCCGTCGGCAGCACATGGTTGGAGCCGCCGACATAGTCGCCGATGGCTTCCGGCGTGTGGCGGCCGAGAAAGACCGCACCCGCGTTGCGCATCCGCGACAGGAAGCCCTCGGCGTCGTCGATGGCCAGTTCGACATGTTCGGCGGCGATGCGGTCGACCAGCGGCAGCGCGGCGTCGATGGTCGACACCTGGATCACCGCACCAAAATCACGCCAGCTCGCCGTCGCCGTCTCGGCGCGTGGCAGGCTCTGCAACTGGCGCTCGACGGCTTGTTCGACAGCGATGCCGAAGGCTGGATCGTCGGTGACCAGGATCGACTGCGCCGATGCATCGTGCTCGGCCTGGGCCAGCAGGTCGGCCGCGATCCAGTCCGGATCGTTGCTGCCGTCGGCCACGACGAGCACTTCCGACGGCCCGGCGATCATGTCGATGCCGACGGCGCCGAACACCTGGCGCTTGGCCGCCGCGACATAGGCATTGCCCGGGCCGACGATCTTGGCGACCGGCCTTATCGTTTCGGTGCCGTAGGCAAGGGCGGCGATCGCCTGCGCGCCGCCGACACGGTAGATTTCCGACACGCCTGATATGTCGGCCGCCACCAGCACCAGCGGATTGATGATGCCGCCCGGCGCCGGTACGACCATGACGATGCGCTCGACGCCGGCCACCTTGGCCGGCACGGCGTTCATCAGCACCGAGCTTGGATAGCTCGCCGTGCCGCCCGGCACATAGAGCCCAACCGCCTCGACCGCCGTCCAGCGCCAGCCGAGCTCGACGCCGGCGGCATCCGTATAGCGATCATCCTTTGGTCGCTGCCGCTCATGATGCGAGCGGATGCGGTCGCGCGCGAATTCCAACGCCTCGATCGTCTTTGGGTCGGCGGCCTTGTAGGCCTGGGCGATGTCGTCCTCCGAAACGGCGATGCCCAGTCCAGCCAGATCGGCGCGATCGAATTTCCGTGAATAGTCGATCAGCGCCGCGTCGCCCTCGGCGCGCACGCGCGCGATGATGGCGCCCACCGCTGCATCGACGTCGGCGGACACTTCCCGCTTGGTCAACAGGAAGGCGGCGAAACGCTGTTCGAAATCGGCGTCGGACTGACGAAGCGTGATGGCCATCGGACGCTCAGGTCTTGTGGATGGGGCGCGAGGTGGCTTCCCACGCCCCGCCAATGTCGGCAAGGCGGGCCTCGATGCATTCGACGTCGAGCATGATC
>NZ_RZTF01000756.1:0-1242 GCF_004023175.1 Mesorhizobium sp. M7A.F.Ca.MR.362.00.0.0 | reverse complement strand
TTTCCATTCTTTTCAAGGAGGTCGGCTGCACCGCCTAAATCCTCCCAGTAGTCGCCGGCCTGCCAGCTTACAAAATCCTCATACCAAGCTGTTTGCTTGTTGAGCACGTCAGGAAGGACATAGGATTCACCTTCCTTCATGATGAAAGGTCCGCCGCCGTCAGAAGCTTTGAGGATGCGAAACCTGTTTCGCGCCAGGCCTTGCCGAAAGCTTGACCATGTCGCGATCTTCTGGTCGGGCGCAGCAATGTTTTCGCGCGCGAAGGCCTCCTTGAGATACTGCTTGAGCAGGTCCGTGGGAGTGAACATCAGCCAACTGTGAGAGTGATCCACGGCATTGTCGGCACTGCTGTTGTCGGTCAAGCGCCGTTCATCGTCATCAAGATAGACACGATCGACCTTCTGTCCCAAACGCCGGATCAAGGTCGTGGTTTTGCCCGTGCCGGGCGGTCCTATAATCAGCAACTGACTGTTGAGGGGCAACCGGAAAATCTCGTCCTGATAGCGATCCAGGATCGGTTGGTCACGCAGGCCCATCTTCGTGATGACACTGCGCCGGATGCCTTCAATGATGTTGGTTGCTTGCTCATCGATAGCCAAAATACTGTCGAGGATGGAGCTATCTTCCCCGACGGCAATATGCACGGCGAGTGCATCGAGCATGGAGATGACGGTAATGGGCCCGTAGAATTCGCCCTCCAGAATGGAGTTACGCGAGTCCCACTGGCCCTGGCGCTCATGAGGATGAAGGATCGCCTTCTCGATGATCTCGACAGACTGAACGCCACCAGGGGTTCGGATATCGAAATCGTCGCCCACATCCAAGGACGCCAGCCGGCCCATCAACGAATTGCGTCCAGCGAAGCGTTTGTCTCCGCCGGGGCTTCCTGAAGCCGTTCCACGGCAAATGTAATAGATGACGATCTTTCCATCGTCCTGACGTGCTACCACCCTGGCGATGGCCGGTTCTTTGGCGAGCAGTTCGAGAGCACGGCGGTTTGCGCTGTCGACGTTGCCCAGGGCCCTGACGGCTTCGCCTGACGTAAAGGTGTTCACGCTGGCGAGCGCCGTCGGGCCGGTGGAGTATGGCTCGCCAAGCGCCGAACGTGCGTCCTTGGAAATTCTCTCGAAAACGTCGAGGCTTTCGCTCGAAACCCGTTCGATCTGATCCTGGTAGTTCGTGACCATTCCCATCTCCCTGCCGATTGTTCTTATTCTTGGATTGGGCTGCTATGTGCAACCA
>NZ_RZTF01000755.1:569-1251 GCF_004023175.1 Mesorhizobium sp. M7A.F.Ca.MR.362.00.0.0 | reverse complement strand
CGAGGTGGGAAGGAATATCCCACAGACCCCGGCTGAGATTGTCGCTGTAGACTTTGGTGATGAGCCCCTGACGTCCCCATTGATGCACGGTGGTCTCGGCGATCTCGAAGCGTTCGGCCACTTCCTGGGTGGTGAGCATACCACAATCGCGCAGGCGCTGGCGACGACCGGGCAGGTTATAAGTTCGGCGGATGAAAGCGATTTTCTTGAGATTGAACGGCTTGCCGTCCCAGGTCCGCTGACCGCGTTCATTGAAGATGTCGGCGACCTCGCGATCGCAATAACGGTCGAGCAAGCGGTCGACCTCGGCGATCAAGTCGGGCTTGGATTTACGGATCTGGAAGATCGGCAGCGGCCGGTCCAGCGTCAAGGTTCGGGTCGCCCCGCCGGAGAGCCGCACGTTTGCGGTAATCGTCTCGGCCTTGATTAAGGTGACATCGGCGACCAGCAGCCGCAGGATACGCTTGCGCTCGCGGACATCGATGCGGGCATCGCTCCAGATCCGCGGGAACTGCTCGGCAAGATCGCGGACGCGTTGCTGCGTCTCGGCGTCGAGGGCGGCGGCTTCCTCGGGCGCGCGTCGTTCATAGTCCTCGACAACGTCGGTGTGGAGCCGCAGCTTCTCGTTCCACTCGGCCTCGAGAGTGTCGGCAACGAGGCGATTGTCGGGATCGACCTTCAT
>NZ_RZTF01000755.1:0-559 GCF_004023175.1 Mesorhizobium sp. M7A.F.Ca.MR.362.00.0.0 | reverse complement strand
CGACAAGCAATGCACCCACCGCCGGGTCGACGACTTTGCCGGGCACGGACTGGCAGACCTTGCCGCCACGGCGGGTGGCGGTTTCCTGGCAGATATAGGTCGGGACAGGCTGACCATGCTCCTGGCTGTAATGGACGCCCATGCGCCCGCCGCAAAGGCCGCAGAGAACTCTGCCCTGGAGCAAGGCGGATCCTTCGCGGACCGGCCCGGCGCGGCGCTGCATTCCGTAGGCTTGCGCATTGGTGGCGAGACGCTCCTGGTTGGCCTTGAAGCGCTCCCAGTCGATATAGCCCGGATGCAGGTCGGGCATGACGAACCGCCAGTCAGCCATATCCACCTTGATCTGCGAGACGCCGCCGCCCGGCCGGGGCCGTCCACGCGTTCGACCGTAGACGAAGGCGCCGGCATATCTCGGATTATGCAGGACCTGGAGAGGATGCGGGCGTGCCGTGGCGGCGCCCACATGAGTTCGCCTTTGTGCAGTCCCTTGCGCAGTCGCCGCGGGAACAGGGTGCCTTCGTCGAGGAAGAACTTGACGGTTCTGGTTGCGCTGCCCAGG
>NZ_RZTF01000754.1:0-1290 GCF_004023175.1 Mesorhizobium sp. M7A.F.Ca.MR.362.00.0.0 | reverse complement strand
TCGATATGCCGCACCATGATGTCGAGGCTTGTGTCGGCATTCATGCGACCATCCTCGCGCAGGAAGCCGGTTGCGAAGTTCAGCCCGACCATGCCGCCGGTTTCGCGGATCGCGCCGAGCTGCCAGTCGGTCAAGTTGCGCGAATGGCCGCAGATCGCGTGCACGTTGGAATGGGTCGCGACCAGCGGCGCATTGCTGAGCGCCGCGACATCGCGAAAGCCCTTCTCGTTGAGATGCGACAGGTCGATCATGATCTTCATCTGGTTGCAGGCCTTGACCAACGCCTTGCCGGCATCGGTCAGGCCGGGGCCGGTGTCGGGCGAGGACGGGAAGCGGAACGGCACGCCGTGGCCGAAGGCGTTCGGCCGGCTCCAGACGATGCCGAGGGAACGCAGGCCGGCTTCATGCAGCACGTCGAGCATGGTGAGCTCGGGATCGATCGCCTCGACCCCTTCGATGTGGAACACCGCGGCGATCGAGCCTTGCGCCATGGCACCGCGCACATCGCCGGCGCTGCGGCAGACGGTGAGCGCTCCGGCCCGTTCCAGCCTGAACAGGATCGAGGCCATCGCGATGGTCGAGGTCAGCGCCTCATTGCGCGGAACCTCGGGCGGCAGCGGCTCGGCGGCACTCGGCGCCAGGGGCACGGCGCCGCGCCTGGATTTCTCGACAGGCGGCGGAAAGATGGCAAACATGCCGCCGGCGAAGCCGCCGGCTTTGGCACGCGGCAGGTCGATATGGCCGCCCGATTTCCCCTCTATGAACAGCTTTTCGACATCCGTGTCTTTCGACTGGTAGAGTCTGAGCAACGTATCGTTGTGGCCGTCGAAGACGGGAACGAGATCGGTTTCGGTCATAGGGGATCATTCGGTTCGTTTGTCGGCAAGGGGCTGAGATATATCATATCGACTTAGGCAGGATGCGCTACCCGCACAAATGCCAAAGTCATCCCCGTGGGGATCGCAGCCGCTTTCCGCACCGTTTCCAAGCGACGAAACCCCTATTGCTTCAGCACGTCGGCCCATTCCTGATGGCGGCGAAACTGGGCGTTGGCGAACGGGCAGAGCGGGATGATCTTCTTACCCGCCGCACGCGCATCCTCGACGGCGCGGGTGACGAGGCGAAGCCCGGCACCCTGGCCGCGAAAGACGTCCGGCACCTCGGTGTGGTCGATGATGATCTGGTGCTCACCGATCTTGGTGAAGGTCATCTCGGCCTCGGCGCCATCGGGTCCACGCAGGACATAGCGGCCCTTGGAACCGCGATCCTCAAGTTCGATCTCAGGCAGTT
>NZ_RZTF01000753.1:0-1300 GCF_004023175.1 Mesorhizobium sp. M7A.F.Ca.MR.362.00.0.0 | reverse complement strand
GCGCGGCGCAGCTTGGAGTTCAACGCCTCGAGCTCGCGTTCGTGGTGTAGATGATCCGGCGCACGCTTTCGGGGAAGGCGAAGAACGGCACCACGTGTTGCCAGTTGCGCCGCCAGTTCTGGGTGATCGCCGGATACCGCTGGCCCCAGTAGCCGGCCTCGAAGTCCTCCAGGGCCTTCATGCCGGCTTCGGCGTCCTTTGCCCGGTAGATCGCGCGCAGCGCCGGCACGAC
The DNA here is from genome assembly GCF_004023175.1 of Mesorhizobium sp. M7A.F.Ca.MR.362.00.0.0. Lineage (NCBI taxonomy): Bacteria > Pseudomonadati > Pseudomonadota > Alphaproteobacteria > Hyphomicrobiales > Phyllobacteriaceae > Mesorhizobium > Mesorhizobium sp. M7A.F.Ca.MR.362.00.0.0. The sequence continues at coordinate 1,068 of NZ_RZTF01000753.1, read as the reverse complement.
CGGCTTGCGATCCTTCCACGACACGAACTCCAGGGAATGGCGGATCAGATGCACGATGCAGGTTTGGACCACGGTCTGGGGGAAGACGGCGTTGATCGCCTCGGGGAAGCCCTTCAGGCCGTCGACGACGGCGATCAGGACGTCGGCGACGCCACGGCTCTTCAGCTCGTTCATGACACGCAGCCAGAACTTGGCGCCCTCGGTCTGCTCGATCCAGATGCCGAGAATCTCCTTCGTGCCGTCCGGCAGGATGCCGAGCGCGACGTAGACGGCCTTGTTGCGCACGAAGCCCTCGTCCCTGATCTGACCCGGATGGCATCGAAGAAGACCAGCGGATAGACCGCATCCAGCGGCCCGTTCTGCCACTCGGCCACTTCCTCCAGGACGGCGTCGGTGACGGCCGAGATCAGGTCCGGCGACACGTCGATGCCGTAGAGCTCCTCCAGATGCCCGCGGATCTCGCGCACCGTCATGCCGCGCGCATACATGAAGATGATCTTGTCGTCGAAATCGGGAAAGCGGCGCTGGTATTTGGCGATCAGCTTCGGATTGAAGGTTCCGGCACGGTCGCGCGGGATCGTCAGCGTCATCTTCGATGTGCCCGTCAGCACTGACTTTCGCGAATGGCCGTTACGGCGATTGGCATTCCCCTCGGTGTTCTCGTCCTCAAGGTGCTCGTCGAGTTCAGCGTTCAGAATCCGTTCCGAAAGCGCCTTCTTCAGGTCGTCGAGCAATCCGTCCTTGGCAAACACCTCATTCGGATCGCGGCCGGCAAGCAGTTGGTCCAGAAGTTCCTTCTCGATAGCCATGTGATGATTCTCTCCTTTCCATCATCATGGGCCTCGCGCACAGAGTTCCTGACAGTCCCTCAGCCGCCGATCCGGACCATCAGAACCTAAGTCAGGAATGACTGGCATCTGTCGATGCCGGCTCAATACGCCCAGCGGCAGAGGGGCAAGGTCAAGCGTTCCGAATGCGCTCCCCTGCCACCTGCCACCCGGCTTACTGGGTTTGGGCTCGGATGAACTCCCGTGGCAGGTGGCAGGTGGCAGGTGGCAGGTGGCAGGT
>NZ_RZTF01000752.1:0-1299 GCF_004023175.1 Mesorhizobium sp. M7A.F.Ca.MR.362.00.0.0 | reverse complement strand
GCGTAAGCGCCGATAACAGCGCCCTCGCCCCGTTTACGGGGAGAAGATGCCGGCAGGCAGGTGAGGGGCGGCGCTGACGTTCCAGGTTCAAGCATCAGGCCAATTGACGCCGCACCCCATCTGCCCGAAGTCTAGCGCCCATGGCCACACACGCCCCACCCAAACCCACCGACACCCCTCTCACCTTCGCGGTGCTGGTCTTTCCCGGCTTTCCGATGATGGCGTTCAGCTCGGTCATCGAGCCGCTGCGCGCCGCCAATGTCCTGGCGAAGCGGCAATGCTATCGCTGGATCATCGTCGGCGGCACGAAAGGCTCGGTCGAGGCCTCGAACGGCGTCGTCATCCAGCCGGGTTTTTACGCCGAGGATGCGCCGAAGGTCGATCGCATCGTCGTCTGCTCGGGCGGCGATGCCGATCATCTCGTCGCCGAGGACGCAGCACACTGGATCCGCAAGAGCCTGCGCAACGGCGCCCATATCGGCGCGGTGGCGGATGCGGCGTTCTTCCTCGCCCGCGCCGGCCTGCTCGACGGCCATGCCTGCACCTTGCACTGGACCAGCCAGGCCGCCTTCACCGAAGCCTTCCCCAACATCGAGCTCAGGCGTGACCTCTATGTCATCGACCGCAAGCGTTTTACGTCGGCCGGCGGCGTCGGCAGCCTCGACATGATGCTGGAGATCATCACCCGCGACTATGGTGCCGAGCTCGCCGCCGGCGTCGCCGAATGGTTCGTGCACAGCCAGTTGCGCTCCAGCATCGACCGCAAGATGATGCCCTTGCGGCTGCGCACCGGCGTCCAGAACGAGCTGGTGCTGTCGGCCATCGCCATCATGGAGGACGCGGTCGAAGAACGGCTCGGCATGGCCGAGTTGACCGCAAAGCTCGGCGTCTCATCCGACAAGCTCGAGCGTAGCTTCCGCTCCGAACTCGCCATCTCGCCCAATGGCTATTACCGCCGCCTGAGGCTGAAGCGTGCCGCCGACCTGTTGGCGCACTCGACGCTCGCCGTGCGCGACGTGGCGCTGGCGTGTGGGTTTGCGTCGATGTCGAGTTTTGCCCGGGCGTTTCGGGAAGAGCACGGGCATCCGCCGAAACTGGCGAGACGGCATTAGGTGTCGCTCCCTGACGGGTGTGACGTTGGCGGGACAGCGCCCCCCTCTGTCCTGCCGGACATCTCCCCCTCAAGGGGGGAGATCGGACTGCATCTCTGCTTCGCTAATCTCAGATGTTGAAGAAAAGAACGGCGGCATCGAAACTGCCAATCTCCCCCCTTGAGGGGGAGATGCCCGGCAGGGCAGA
>NZ_RZTF01000751.1:0-1305 GCF_004023175.1 Mesorhizobium sp. M7A.F.Ca.MR.362.00.0.0 | reverse complement strand
GGGATGGGCGACATGGTAGACGCAGCCGCCGACCGCACGTCCCGACCAGCGGTCATAGATGTCGAAGACCAGCGGCGTGTTGACCGGCAGCGCCGGATGCAGGCCCGATGCCGGCTGCCAGGCCTTGAAGCGGACACCCGCCACCGCCACTTCGCGATTGTCAGTGACCTTCATCGACACGATGCGGCCGTTGCAGACGATCGCGTGGCGCTCCGGATTCAACCCTTCGGTCTTGACCTGCAGCCGTTCGACCGAGGAATCGACGAAACGCACGGTGCCGCCGATCGCGCCTTGCTCGCCCATGACATGCCAGGGTTCGAGCGCCTGCCGCAGTTCCAGCTTGATGCCGGCATGCTGAACCTGACCGCAGAACGGGAAGCGGAATTCGAGCTGGGCGTCGAACCATTCGGGCCTGAATTCGAAGCCGTTGAGCTTGAGGTCGTCGAGCACGTCGAGGAAATCGGCCCAGACATAATGCGGCAGCATGAAGCGATCATGCAGCGACGTGCCCCAGCGCACGAAGCGGCCATCGAGCGGGCTCTTCCACGCGCGGGCAATGATCGCCCTGACAAGCAGTTGCTGCGCGAGGCTCATGCGCGCATTGGGCGGCATCTCAAAACCGCGGAATTCAACCAGTCCCAGCCGACCGGTCGGTCCGTCCGGCGAAAACAGTTTGTCGATGCAGATTTCCGAACGATGCGTATTGCCGGTGACGTCGGTCAACAAATTGCGGAACAGCCGGTCGACCAGCCATGGCAAGGGTGCGTTGCCCCGGTCCGGATGCGGTACCTGCGCCATCGCGATCTCAAGCTCGTAGAGCGAGTCGTGACGCGCCTCGTCGAAGCGTGGCGCCTGACTGGTCGGCCCGATGAACAGGCCGGAGAACAGATAGGACAGCGACGGATGGCGCTGCCATTGCAGCACCAGGCTCTTCAGCAGGTCCGGCCTTCGCAGGAACGGGCTGTCATTGGGTGTCGCACCGCCGACCACGACATGGTTGCCGCCGCCGGTGCCGGTGTGGCGGCCGTCAATCATGAACTTGTCGGCGCCAAGCCGTGTCTGCCGTGCTTCCTCATAGATCGCCGTCGTCGTCGCCACGCAATCCTGCCAGTTGGAAGCAGGATGGATGTTGACTTCGATGACGCCGGGATCAGGCGCGACGCGGATGACGTTGAGGCGCGGATCGTGAGGCGGGCCGTAGCCCTCGATATGCACGGGAAGGCCGATCGCCTTCGCCGCGTTCTCGGCCGCAGCGACCAGTTCGAGATAGTCTTCCAGCGCCTCGACCGGCGGCATGAACACGCA
>NZ_RZTF01000074.1:1124-20725 GCF_004023175.1 Mesorhizobium sp. M7A.F.Ca.MR.362.00.0.0 | reverse complement strand
TCAGCATCTTCTCCCCATCGGGGAGAAGATGGCCGCGTAGCGGACGGATGAGGGGCCTTTCTCATACGCGATTGCGTCGGGACTTGAGGCTCAGCCCAGTTCGACCCACACCGGCAGATGGTCCGAACCGTCCGCTTTCCGGTCGACCCACAGGCGCTGCAGGGATTTGGCGAGCGACGCGCTGGTGAAGATGTAGTCGATGCGCTTGTGGCGGCTGGGATCGGTGGGTTGCTTGGGATCGACCCAGCTGATGAGATCGTCGCCGGTGGCGTTCAGGCGCAAGGCGGCATCGACGGCGAAGTCGGCGGTCAGCGGCATGCCGAATTCGTGGTCCGGCCGGCCGGCGAGTTCGACATATTCGGGCGAGCCGGCCAGCATGTTGAAATCGCCCATGCCGACAAAGGCTTCGGGATGCGGCAGTTCCGGCAGGCCGATCTCGGCGACCCCGGACAGCGCGCCGCCTTCGAGGGCGTAGTTCAGCATGCGTTGGCGCAAGAACTGGATCTGGCTGGCGCGCTCGACGGGGCTGCGGTGATCGAGATGGATGGAATAGAAGCGGATGAAACCAAGCGGCGTCTCGATCAGCGCTTCCAGCGCGCCACGCTGGAAGTTCATCATCTCGAAGCTGCGGCTGCGCGGCAAAAGCAGGTTGCGCGACAGATGAATAGGCGTTTTCGACAGCACCATGTTGCCGAGCTGGAAGGTTTTCGTGATGGCGCGGCCATTGTCGATGTGCGAACCGATATTGGCCTCGAAATTGCTGCCATAGACGGCGAAGTAGTCGGGCAGCGCCTCGCCGATCTCGGCGACCATGTCGCGGCCGCCATTCCGGGGATTGTTGCGGGTCACCTCCTGCAGAGCGATCACATCGGCGCCGCGCACGGCATCAGCGATGCGTCCGACATCGTACTGCCCGTCGAGGCCGATGCCGTACTGGATATTGTAGGTTACAAGCTTCATTCCGGCATCTCTCCGGCCGATCCCGCGCGGCCATTGTCACAAAACGGCCTCGCCCTTCGCCGCGCCTTGGTTTAGAGCAAGGGCCAAGGTTTAGAGCAATGCCGCAAGGCCACTAGTAGAAACTGTACAATCCCATGAAATTTCTCGATCAAGCCAAGGTCTACATCCGCTCCGGTGACGGTGGCGCCGGTTCCGTGTCGTTCCGGCGCGAAAAGTTCATCGAGTTCGGCGGGCCGGATGGCGGTGATGGCGGCCGTGGCGGCGATGTCTGGCTGGAGGCGGTCGACGGGCTGAACACGCTGATAGACTACCGCTACCAGCAGCATTTCAAGGCCAAGACCGGCGTCCACGGCATGGGCCGCAACATGACCGGCGCCAAGGGCGCCGATGTCACGCTGAAAGTGCCGGCGGGAACGCAGGTGTTCGAAGAAGACAACGAGACGCTGATCTGCGACCTGACCGTGGTCGGCCAGCGCTTTCTGCTCGCCAAGGGCGGCAATGGTGGCTTCGGCAACCAGCATTTCAAGACCTCGACCAACCAGGCGCCGCGCCGCGCCAACCCCGGCCTGCCGGGGCAGGAGCTCAACATCTGGCTGCGGCTGAAGCTGATCGCCGATGCCGGACTGGTCGGGCTGCCGAATGCCGGCAAGTCGACATTCCTGGCCGCCGTCACCGCGGCCAAGCCGAAGATCGCCGACTATCCGTTCACGACGCTGCATCCCGGCCTCGGCGTTGCCCGCATCGACGCGCGCGAATTCGTCATCGCCGATATTCCGGGCCTCATCGAAGGCGCGCATGAGGGTGTCGGCATCGGGGACCGCTTCCTTGGCCATGTCGAGCGCACGCGTGTGCTGTTGCATCTGGTTTCGGCGCAGGAGGAAAATCCGGGCAAAGCCTACAAGACCGTCCGCGCGGAGCTTGAGGCCTATGGCAACGGCCTGACCGACAAGGTCGAGATCGTGGCACTGTCCCAGGTCGACACGCTCGACGCCGATGCGCGCAAGAAGAAAGTCGCCTCGCTGAAGCGTGCCGCCGGCCGCGCGCCGATGCTGTTGTCGGCCGTCACCGGCGAAGGCGTCGAGGCGGTGCTGCGGGCGTTGATGTCGGTGGTGGCCGAGGCGCGTGCGCAGATCGCTGCGCCAGTCGAGACGCGCTGGGAAAAGTAGGACGATGCAGTCGCTGGGAAAATATCGGCGCATCACCGTCAAGATCGGCTCGGCGCTGCTCGTCGACCGCGCGACAGGCCTGAAGCGCGACTGGCTGGCCTCGCTCGCCGACGACATTGCGGCGCTGGCCAAGGGCGGCGCTGAAATCCTTGTCGTCTCGTCCGGCGCCATCGCGCTTGGCCGCACGATCCTTGGTCTCGGCAAGCGCGCCTTGAAGCTCGAAGAGAGCCAGGCCGCGGCAGCCGTCGGGCAGATCGCATTGGCCGGCGCGTGGTCGGATGCGCTCGGCAAGGGCAGCCTGAAATCGGGCCAGATACTGCTGACGCTCGGCGACACCGAGGAGCGCCGCCGCTATCTCAATGCGCGGGCAACGATCTCGACGCTGCTCAAGATGAAGGCGGTGCCGGTCATCAACGAAAACGACACGGTGGCGACGTCCGAAATCCGCTATGGCGACAATGACCGGCTGGCGGCTCGCGTCGCCACCATGATGGGCGCCGACCTCCTGGTACTGCTCTCCGACATCGATGGCCTCTATACGGCGCCGCCGGCGCGTGACCCTCAGGCTAAATTCATTCCGGTGGTCGACCGCATCACGCCCGATATCGAGGCGATGGCGGGTGCGGCCGCTTCCGAGCTGTCGCGCGGCGGCATGCGCACGAAGCTCGATGCCGGCAAGATCGCCACCGCCGCCGGCACCGCGATGATCATCACCTCAGGCACGCGGTTGTCGCCGCTGATGGCGATCGAACGCGGCGAGCGCGCTACTTTCTTTCGGCCGAGCAGCAACCCGGTCAAGGGCTACAAGACCTGGATCGCCGGCCAGCTCGAACCGGCCGGCCGGCTTACGGTCGATGCCGGCGCCATCGGTGCGCTGCTGTCGGGCAAGTCGTTGCTGCCGGCCGGCGTCAAGCTGGTCAGCGGCAATTTCTCGCGCGGCGACACGGTGGCGATCCTGTCGCCCGAGGGCCGCGAGATCGCGCGCGGGCTGGTTGCCTACGATGCGGCCGATGCCGTAAGGATCGCGGGCCTGAAGACGACCGAGATCGAAACCGTGCTCGGCTACGAGGCGCGTTCGGCGATGATCCACCGCGACGACCTTGTGGTGAGCCATTCGGGTGACCAAGTACGGGCCGGCGACCAAACAGGGGCCGGTGACCAAGTCACGGTCGGTGGCGATGTAAGCGGAGGATGAGCCATGCTGAAACTGCATGAAAAATCCGGGGATGACACCGTAGCAACGATGGCCGATATCGGCCGTCGTGCCCGCGCTGCCGCCCGACCGCTGGCCGTTGCCACGACCGCCGCCAAGAATGCTGCACTTCTCGCCATGGCCGAGGCGATCGTCGCTCGGGAGCAGGACATTCTCGACGCCAACGCCATCGATGTCTCGAACGGCCAGGAATCCGGGCTTTCCGCCTCCTTCATGGACCGGCTGAAGCTCGATCCGGCGCGCGTTCGCGCCATGGCCGACGGCATCAGGGAAATCGCCGCGCTACGGGATCCGGTTGGCGATGTGATGGCGCAATGGGACCGGCCGAACGGCCTGCATATCGAGCGCGTGCGCACGCCGCTCGGCGTCGTCGGCGTCATCTATGAGAGCCGTCCGAACGTCACGGCGGATGCCGGCGCGCTGTGCCTCAAGGCAGGCAATCCGGTGATCCTGCGTGGCGGCTCGGATTCGCTCAATTCGTCGGCCGCCATCCATGCCTGCCTGGTCGAAGGGCTGAAGCAAGCCGGCCTGCCGGAAGACGCCATCCAACTGGTGCCGACCACCGATCGCGCCGCCGTTGGCGAGATGCTGAAGGGCCTCGGCGGCACGCTGGATGTCATCATCCCGCGCGGCGGCAAAAGCCTCGTCGGGCGCGTGCAGGCTGAGGCACGGGTGCCGGTTTTCGCGCATCTCGAAGGCATCTGCCATCTCTACATCGACCGCTCGGCCGATCTCGACATGGCGGTGCGGATAGCCGTCAACGCCAAGATGCGGCGCACCGGCGTCTGCGGTGCCGCCGAGACGCTGCTGGTCGACCAGGCGGTCGCCTCCACCCATCTGGTGCCGATCCTCGACGCACTGCGCGCCGCCGGTTGCGAAATCCATGCCGATGCCGACGTGCTGAAAGTGTTTTTCGATGCCAAGCCGGCGATCGATGCCGACTGGGTGACCGAATATCTCGACGCCATCATCGCGGTGAAGCTGGTCGACGGCGTTGCCGGTGCCATCGAGCATATCGAGACGTTTTCCTCGCATCACACCGAGGCGATCGTCGCCGAGGACGCGCAAACCGTCGAAAGATTCTTCAACGAGATCGATTCGGCGATCCTGCTGCACAACGCATCGACGCAGTTCGCCGATGGCGGTGAGTTCGGCATGGGCGCTGAGATCGGCATAGCCACCGGCAAGATGCATGCGCGCGGACCCGTCGGCGTCGAGCAACTGACCTCGTTCAAATACCGCGTTCGCGGGTCGGGACAGGTGAGGCCTTGAATCTTTTCGTTGTCAGAGCCTGAGGCAATGCTGGCATCTTCCGAACCGGCGGTACCCTCCCGTTACCTGAAGATGCCGCATGCCGAGAAAGGCCTCGCCGTCGGCCTGTTCGGCGGCTCGTTCAATCCGCCGCATGCCGGCCATGCGCTGGTCGCCGAGATCGCGCTCAGACGCCTGGCGCTCGACCAATTGTGGTGGATGGTCACGCCGGGCAATCCGCTGAAGAACACCAGGGAACTGGCGCCGCTCGGCGAACGGCTGCAGCTGTCGGAGCAGATCGCCAAGAACCCGAAGATCAAGGTCACCGCGTTCGAAGCCGCCCATCACGTCCGCTACACCGCCGACACGCTGGCGCTGGTCAAGGCGCGCAATCCCGGGGTCGACTACGTCTGGATCATGGGGGCGGATAGTTTGCGCGATTTCCACCGCTGGCAGCGCTGGCGCGAGATCGTTATGACCTTCCCGATCGCCGTCATCGACCGCCCGGGCGCGACGCTGTCGTTCCTGTCCTCCGTCGTCGCCAAGACCTTCGACTATGCCCGCATCGACGAGGGCGATGCGCCGCGGCTTGCCCGCATGAAAGCACCGGCCTGGACCTTTATCCACGGCCCGCGCTCGTCGCTGTCATCAAGTGCGATCCGCAAGCTGGCGAAGGGGTGAGCCCGACCGCCCGCCCATGTCGCTTTTATCGCTCCCTTTGCCCGTTTCATGGGCAATCCTGAGCAGGCATGTCGATTCCCAGGAAAACCCGCAGCGAAGCCGAGCAGGGCGCCGAGCCCACACCGCTGATCGCGATTGCCAGCGTCATCGTGTCGATGGCACTGATAGCCGTCGGCAACGGGCTGATGTTTGCCTATATCCCGGTTCGGCTCGGCGCCGAGGGTTTCGATCCGACCTGGGCCGGGCTGATCATCACCGGACTTTCGGCCGGTGGGCTGGCGGGCTGCATCCTGACCGGACCGCTGGTGCGAAGGGTCGGCCATGCCCGTGCCTTCATGGTGTTGTCGGCGCTGATCGCACTGGCCAACGCCGCCGTCGGCGCCGGGGTCCATCCGCTGCTGTGGATAGCCGCCCGCGCGCTCTACGGCTTTGCCATCTGCGGCCTGTTCATCGTCGCGCAGAGCTGGCTGAACGACGCCGTTGCCAACGCCATCCGTGGCCGGGTCATGGCTTTCTTCTACGTTGCCTATGTCGCCGGGCTTGGCGTCGGCTACGCGACGCTGGCGCTGGTGGATATCAGGACAGCGGATGCGCCGCTGATCGGCATCGCCTTCACGGCGCTATCGATCCTTCCCGTCGGGATGACCCGACTTGCCCAGCCGCCGGCACCGCAGGCGGCCTCGGTGGCGCTGCGCCGTGCCTGGCGGGTTTCACCGGTCGGCGTCGCCGGCATGCTTGCGGTTGGCGGCCTGTCGATGTCGATTGCGGGCTTCGCACCGATCCACGCCACGGCCAAGGGCTACAGCCAGGCCGATGTGGCGCTGCTGCTTTCGGCGATGCCTCTCGGCACGCTGATCCTGCAGATCCCGCTTGGCTGGATTTCCGACCGAACCGACCGCCGCTATGTGCTGATCGCCGCATCCGCGCTTGCCATGGTCGCCGGCGTATTTGCGCTCGGGTACGATGGCGGCGCGTTGGCCGCGTTGGTTGTGATCTATATCGTGTGGGACGGCGCCTCGGAATCGATCTATTCGCTGGCCAGCGCACATGCCGCCGACCGCGCCGGCAAGGACGACATGGTGGCGCTGTCCAGTTCGCTTCTGTTTGCCTGGTCGCTGTCGGGTTTCGTCGTGCCCGGCATCGTGACGGCGCTTTCGGCCGTCTTTGGAACGCAGGCTTTCATCTATGTGGCTGTTCTCATCGCCGCAGCCTTCTGCCTGTTCGTGCTTCTGCGCGTGTTCACGACGGGTGCGGTCCCGGTCGGTGAAACCGGCAGTTTCGCACCGATGACGGCGCAGGCGCCTTTGCCGGTCGAACTTGCCTTCGCACCGGACGATGAGGGCCGGCACTGAGCCAACCGACTATTGCCGGCGGGCTTCGGGTTGGGGCGCTTCCGGCGGCGGCAGCGGGATCGATATGCCTTCGCTATCGAATTCCTGTTTGGCGCGCTTGGTGAGATCAGTCTGGGTGGCGAAGAAGTCCGCCGACGATGTCCAATAGCGCAAGGCAATCGAAACAGTGCTGTCACCCAATGTCGAGACGAAAGCGATCGGCGCCGGCTCACGTTTCACTCGCCGTTCGGCCGCGGCAGTGGCAAGCAAGGTTTTCTGCGCCCTGTCGATGTCGTTCCAGGAGCCGATGGAGAGTGTGATGTCGCTGCGGCGTACGCCGTTGCGCGAGAAGTTGCGCACCGGCTGGTTCCACAACGTCGAGTTGGGCGCCAGGATGTAGACGCCGTCGGCGGTCCTGAGCTTGGTCGCGAACAGACCGATTTCCTCGATCGTGCCGGCGATCGAACCAACCTCGACGGATTCGCCGATGCGGAACGGCCGCAGCGCCAGAAGCATGATGCCGGCGGCGATGTTCTGCAGCGTGCCCTGCAACGCCAGACCGATGGCGAGGCCAATGGCACCGATCGCGGCAATGATCGAGGCCGTCTGCACGCCGAACTGGCCGAGCACCATGATGGTGACGAGGATCAGGATGGCGTAGCGGACGATCTTGGAGAAGAAATGCCGCAACGTCGCATCGAAACCATGGATATGGCCGAGACCGGCGAAGATCGAACGTTCGGCAAGACCGGCGACGATGTAGCCGACAATCAAGAGGATGACGGCACCGATGGCCGAGAAGGAGTACGAAACAATCAGCGTGCTCAGTTGGGCGAGGCCAGCCTGGACGCTGAGAAAGGCGTTTTGCGGGTCGATCGGCATGGGGGGAATCCGGTTGGTCGGTGAGCCGATAACCCATGCGGGCGGTGAGGGTTCCGATCTTTTCCGGCGTGCAGCGGAACCACAAGAGCGACAATACGTTCGTGCGAGGCAGGGTCCCGTCTTGAAACTGTCAGGGAACTCTGCCTATCTAAGTGGTGTCACCTGCTTCAAGGGGTGATTTGGTTGTTCTTGCTGCGAAAGGAAATACACTGAGAACAGCACTGCGGAAGAAGGCCGATATCATGCCTTCGCCGGCCAGGATCAGCGTAGACGACGCCGTGTCCCGCGCCATCAAGACAGTCCTTGCCAGTCTGGAAGACTCCAAGGCCGAAAACATTGTCTCCATCGACATCCAGGGGAAATCGAGCCTCGGCGACTACATGGTCGTCGCTTCGGGCCGATCGCACCGTCATGTCGCGGCTGTCGCCGATCATCTTCTCAAAGCGATCAAGGATGCCGGTCTCGGCACCGCGCGCGTTGAGGGGCTGTCCGGCGCCGACTGGGTCCTGATCGATTCTGGCGACATCATCGTCCATGTCTTCCGCCCCGAAGTCCGCGAATTCTACAATCTCGAAAAGATGTGGCAGGCGCCGGACCTCGAGGAAGAAACGCTCCACTAAGTCGTTCGCGCGGCTTACAAGGCGAGGATGAAGATATCAGTTCATGCCGTGGGCCGGATGAAAGCCGGCCCCGAAAAGCTGCTTGCCGACCGCTATTTCGAGCGCTTCGCCAAGAGCGGCCCGGCCGTCGGGCTTGAATTTGGCGGCATTGCCGAGATTGCCGAGGGGCGCAGCCAGACCGCCAACGAGCGCCGGCGTGAGGAAGGCCAGAAACTGCAGACGCAGTTGCAGCCCGGCACCGCTTTGATCCTGCTGGACGAACGCGGCAAAAGCTTTTCTTCGGAAGATTTCGCCGGGCGCCTCGGCCTGTTGCGTGACGGTGGCCGCAAGGGACTGGTCATCGCCATCGGCGGCGCCGACGGTCACGACCAGTCGCTGCGCGACCAGGCCGAACTGGTGATGTCGTTCGGATTGCTGACATGGCCGCATCAGCTGGTGCGCGTGATGCTGGGAGAGCAGCTTTATCGGGCGGCCACGATCCTTTCGGGACATCCTTATCATCGCTCGTAAACCGGTGAATTGGTGCACTACACCCGGATTTCCGCCCCAATGCCGAGGCAAGATTGCATCGAGTGGGCGGTTTCGAACATGGTTGATTGTTCGTTAACGAAGCCACGCATAGAGTCGGGCTTCAATGTCTGAAGACAGAAAATCAAGAACGGGCTCCTGGCGCGCGCGCTGCGGCATCGCGGTGGCGGTGCTTGTGCTGTCGCTGCATGCGGGGCGGGCGGAAAACACGCTCGACATGGCTCCCGATCCGGATCAGAGCCGGGCCGAATATGAACGGGTCTCGAAGGAGATCACGCTGTCGTCGGAACGATTGGCCAAACTCTCCGCCGATATCGCGACGATCAAGAAGGATCACGCCTCGATCACCGCCGCATTGATCCAGTCGGCGATGACCGAGCAGAAGCTCGGCCAGGACATCGAGGACATCGGCGCCCGGCTGGAAGGACTGAAGGGCCAGGAACAGAAGATCCGCGCCTCACTGATGGCGCGGCGCGACGTTCTGGCCGAAGTGCTGGGCGCGTTGCAGCGCATGGGTCTCAACCCGCCGCCGGCGATCCTGGTCAAGCCCGAGGACGCGCTGTCGTCGGTGCGCAGCGCCATCCTGCTCGGCGCGGTGGTGCCGGAACTGCGCCAGCAGACCGATAGCCTGCTTGCCGATCTCAAGGAACAGACCAGGCTCACGGCGTCGATCGAGGCCGAACGGGCGCGGCTGACGGCGGCGGTCGGCGACCAGACGGCGGAAAAGAAGCGCCTCGGCATGCTGCTGGAGGCCAAGCAGAAGCTCGAAGCCGACACGCAGACGCAAATGGCCGCCGAAAAGCAGCGATCCGAAGCGCTGGCGGCCAAGGCCGGCAGCCTGAAGGAGTTGATCGCGTCGCTCGAAGCGCAGGCCGACAAGAGCCGCAAGGCTGCCGATGCTGCCAAGGCCGCGGAGCCGAAGACACCGGATGGCGACAACACATCGGCGCCGGCGGAACTGGCGTCGCTGCCCGTTCCGGAAAGCAACCAACTTGCCGCCGCGGTGCCCTTTTCGGCCCTTCAGGGGCAGATCGCGCTGCCGGTGACCGGTCGTATCAAGCGGCGATTCGGCGCCGATGACGGTAACGGCGCGGTGATGCTTGGCGACATGGTTGCGACACAATCGGGAGCCATCGTTACCGCGCCGGCGGATGGAAATGTGCTTTATGCGGGGCCGTTTCGCTCTTATGGTCAACTCTTGATCCTGAACGCAGGCGACGGCTATCATGTCGTTTTGGCGGGGATGAGCAGAATCAGCGTCGCGACCGGTCAATCAGTGCTTGCAGGAGAGCCGATCGGTGCGATGGGAGAGGCCCGGGTGGCGAGCACCTCGGTTTCGAAGAATGGAAATGCCACGCCGGAACTCTATGTCGAGTTCCGCAAGGATGGAAAACCCGTCGATCCGGCCCCATGGTGGGCGGACCGTTTTTCTGGAAGGACGTGAATAATGCGGAAACTGTCGCTTCTGTTTGCCGGTGCGCTGATGGGCGCGCCCGCCATGAGCCTGGTCTATGGCGCGCCCGGCTCGGCGGCGAACGCTGCAGGGTCGGAGACCTACAAGCAACTGGCGATCTTCGGCGATATCTTCGAGCGGGTGCGGGCACAGTATGTGACACCGCCCGACGACAAGTCGCTGGTCGAGAATGCCATCAACGGCATGCTGGCCTCGCTTGACCCGCACTCCTCCTACATGAATGCCGAGCAGGCGCAGGATATGCGCGTCCAGACCAAGGGCGAGTTCGGCGGCCTCGGCATCGAGGTCACCATGGAGAACGATCTGGTCAAGGTGATCACGCCGATCGACGACACGCCGGCCGCCAAGGCAGGCGTGCTGGCCGGCGACTATATCGCCAAGATCGACGGCGAAGAGGTTCGCGGCCTGACCCTCAACGATGCGGTCGACAAGATGCGCGGCCTGGTCAACACGCCGATCAAGCTGACCATCCTGCGCCAGGGCGCCGACAAGCCGATCGAACTGACGGTCGTGCGCGACATCATCAAGGTCAAGGCGGTCAAGTTCCGGGTCGAGAACGACATCGGCTACATGAAGATCACCTCCTTCACCGAAAAGACCTATGACGACCTCGAGAACGCCATCGACACCATCAAGAAGCAGATTCCCGACGACAAGCTGAAGGGCTACGTTCTGGATCTCCGCCTCAATCCAGGTGGCCTGCTCGACCAGGCGGTGAGCGTGTCCGATGCCTTCCTCAACCGCGGCGAGATCGTCTCGACGCGCGGCCGCGACCCCAAGGACGTCACCCGCTTCGACGCCAAGCCCAAGCAGGTCGACGACATCAACGGCAAGCCGATGATCGTCCTGGTCAACGGCGGTTCGGCCAGTGCGTCGGAAATCGTCGCCGGCGCGCTGCAGGACCTGCGCCGTGTCACGGTGGTCGGCACGCAGTCCTTCGGCAAGGGTTCGGTGCAGACCATCATTCCGCTCGGCGAGAATGGTGCGCTGCGGCTGACGACGGCGCTCTATTACACGCCGTCCGGCAAGTCGATCCAGGGCAAGGGCATCACGCCGGACATCAAGGTCGAACAGCCACTGCCGCCGGAACTGCAGGGCAGGGATCTGACACGTGGCGAATCCGATCTCAAGGGCCATATCAAGGGCGCCGACGAGAGCACGACGGGTTCGGGCTCGGCGGCCTATGTGCCGCCGGATCCGAAAGACGATCTGCAGCTCATCTATGCCGAGCAGCTGCTGCGTGGCCAGAAGACCGATCCGTCCTTCCCGCCCAATCCGCAAAAGGCGGTTCTCAACCAGTAAGGATCTGGAGCGGCGCACGCGCCGCCCCATCTTTCTGTTTGAGCCAGATGGAAGCAATGCGATGCTGCCGGGACCGAGAGGTTCCGGCAGTTTGATTCGGGGGGCGAGGCAAAGCTCCCGAGACATGGCGCGGGGTGCGCCGGGACTGATGAATTCGCGCATGTCTTTTCGAAGCGGCTTCGTCTTCGGAGCCATGTGCCCGGGGATTAGGCTTGGCTGATATCGGCAAGGACATCGAACGCCCGCTCGGACAGGCAGTCCGGTCGCCGCGCGCCGCCGGCAAGATCAGCGGCAGTGCGATCATGGCGACAGTGGCCGTGCTGGCGGTGGCCGGCGTCTCCGGCGCGATCGCGCTCAGGGAAAAGCCGTTTAGAAAGCCGCAAGAGGTTGCCGTTTCAACGCCGAAAGTGACCGCGGCGGCCGAGCCTGCCCCTGCGCCGCCCGCATCGACCCCGAAGCCGGAGGCGCCGGTCAAATCAGGCGGGCCGCAGATCATCCATGTGCAGACGGAGGAGGGCGATGGGCCGCCCAAGGCAGCGATCGTCATTCGCGATCCGTCGACCATCGGCCAGAACCTGAAGATCGCGCATATTCCAGACAAGGCGCTGATCGAGACCAGCGAGACCGGGCCGTTGCCGGTGCGCGCCACGGATGGCAGGCGGCCGTTCGACGTCTATGCGCGGCCTTGGTCGGGCGGGCGCGGCGCACGGGTGGCGATCGTCATCGGCGGGCTTTCGGTTTCGCAGACCGGCACCCAGGCGGCCATCGCCAAGCTGCCGGCGGAGGTGACGCTGGCTTTCGCGCCGCAAGGCAACAGCATCGGCCGGTGGATGCAGGCAGCCAGGCAGAGTGGCCACGAGATCGTCATGCAGGTGCCGCTCGAACCGTTCGATTATCCGAAGGTAAATCCGGGCCGCAACACGCTGACGGTGGCGGCGAGCGCGGATGAGAACCTGAAGAGCCTGCACTGGGCGCTGTCGCGGACGACCAACTATACCGGCGTCATGAACTATATGGGCGCCCGCTTTTCCGCCGACGCGGCGGCGATGGAGCCGTTCATGGCCGAGCTCGGCAAACGCGGCCTTGCCTATATCGATGACGGCTCGTCGGCGCGCAGCCTGGCGCCGGACCTGGCGCTGAAGGACGGCGTGCCGTTCGTCGCCGGCGACATGGCGATCGATGCCGTGCAGGATCGCGGCGAAATCCTGAAGAAGCTCGACAGCCTGGAGGCGACCGCGCGGGCCAAAGGCACTGCCGTCGGCATCGGTTCGGCCTTCGACCTGACGGTCGATACCGTGTCGTCCTGGGTGGTCGAGGCCAAGAAGCGCGGCATCGAGATCGTGCCGATTTCAGCGGTGGCTATAGATCCGCAAAAAGGCTAACAGCCGTCTTGATAATTCTACTCCGGCGGGCATCTGGCGACGTTTTCTGCGCTTCCGGTGCTCACGTACTTTAAGTACGCTCCGCTCCGGTTCTCGAAACCGCTCGCCACCCGCCTCATCGGAGCGAATTCTCAAAACGGCTGGACCCCATCACTCATGGCAAAAAAAATCGACCGTGAAAAATTGCCTTACCGTCCCTGTGTCGGGCTGATGATCCTCAATGCCGAGGGCCTTGTCTGGGTCGGGCACCGGATTGCCGAACCGGACAGCGAATTTGCCGGCACGACGCAGCTCTGGCAGATGCCGCAGGGCGGCATCGACGAGGGCGAGGAGCCATTGCAGGCGGCCGAGCGCGAGCTCTATGAGGAGACCGGCATGCGAGGCGTCTCGCTGCTGGCCGAGGCGCCGGACTGGATCAACTATGATTTGCCGGACCATCTCGTCGGCATCGCCTTCAAGGGCCGGTATCGCGGCCAGACGCAGAAATGGTTCGCCTTTCGCTTCCACGGCGATGTCAGCGAGATCCAGATCAACCCGCCGCCGGGTGGCCACACCGCAGAGTTCGACAAATGGGCATGGCGGCCTATGCAGGACCTTCCCGACCTGATCGTGCCGTTCAAGCGCCATGTCTATGAGGATGTGGTGACGGCATTCCGGCATCTGGTGCAATAGCCGCTATACAACAACCGCGGTTGCCGCGCCGGCCCGGCGGTCCTATTGATGTATCACTAGCACGCGAAGGGTCGCCATGAACGACGCCCCCCAAAAGTCGCCGCCAGAAGAGGTCACCGCCACAAGCGAAGTGGCGGCTGGGGCCATCCTCACCATCGATCTCGGTGCGATCCGTGAAAACTACCGGCGGCTGAAGGCGCGGTTGGGCGATGTTGCCTGCGCAGGTGTGCTCAAGGCGGACGGCTACGGCGTTGGCGCCGGCCAGGTCGGGGCGGCGCTGCTGCGCGAAGGCTGCGATGTCTTCTTCGTTGCGCTTCTGGGCGAAGGCGTCGCCCTGCGCCGCTCGCTTGGTGCGGGCCCTGCCATTTTCGTGTTGAACGGCATTCCGTCCGGTGCCGAGACGGACGCCGTGGCAGCGGACGTTTGCGCTGTCATCAACAGCCCCGAGCAACTGGCGGCTTGGCGTGTGTCGGCTCGCCGCGCCGGCCGAAAACTGCCGGCCGCCATCCAGTTCGACAGCGGCATGTCGCGGCTCGGCATGGCGCCCCGGGATGTAGAGCGCGTTGCCGCCGATCCGCAGGCCTTCGACGGCATCGACATCCGGTTCGTGATGAGTCATCTGGCCTGCGCCGACGAGCCGGAGCACCCGGCCAATGAGCGGCAGCGATTGGCATTCGAGCAGCTGCGCAAGATGCTGCCGGCGGCACCGGCCTCGCTGACCAATTCCTCCGGCATCTTTCTTGGGGAGCGCTTTCACTACGATCTCGCCCGCCCCGGTGCCGCGCTCTACGGCATCAATCCGACGCCGGCAAAGCCCAATCCGATGCTGCCGGTGGTGCGGTTGCAGGCAAAGGTGGCACAGACGCGCAGCATCGAAAAAGGCGCCGGCGTCGGCTATGGCCACACCTATCAAGCGCAAGGCCCGCTCAGGCTGGCGACGATTTCGTTCGGCTACGCGGATGGCTGGCAGCGCCGGGCCGCGTCGGCTGCGTGGTTCGAGGGCACGCGCCTGCCTTTCCTCGGGCGGGTGTCGATGGATTCGATCATTCTCGACATTTCCGCCCTGCCGGCCGGCAGGTTGCGCGAGGGTGATCTCGTCGAACTGCTCGGTCCCTCGCAAAGTGTCGATGACGCTGCCGGCCATGCCGGCACCATCGGCTACGAGATCCTGACCAGCCTCGGCCCGCGCTTCCATCGGCGCTATGTCGGCAGTTGAGCGGTTTGGCCGCGCTTGACAAGCGGACGCCTGTCGGCAAGGCTCCTTGCATGAGCAACCCAGCTTATATCAGAACCTTGTTCAGGGTCTGCCCGATCGCGGGATCGTAGCCCCGGCGCGGTCGCCTTTTGGCGTTCGTCCGAACCGGGGCATTTCTACCTGACATCATCATTCCCGAGCCAGATAGCTTCGCGGCTGCCGGCTTTTCATCAAGCCACCGTTTGTGCGGGGGCAGGCGCGCGTCTGTTGGATGCGCCAAGTCATGAGGTGTGCCATGCAACATGCAACAGGATTGCGGCCACCGAGCCGGCTTCTGGTCAGCGATGCCGACCACCACCGGCTGACGGGCCTGGCGCGGGCGTCGCTCGACCGCGTGCCCGAGACGGCCGAAGAACTGCTTTCGGAGATGGACCGTGCCGTCGTCACGGCAGCGGCTTCCATGCCGGCCAACGTGGTGCGGATGGGTTCGACGGTGACAATCCGCAACGATGGCGGCCACACCCAGCGCATCACGCTGGTCTATCCCGGCGAAGCAGACATCAGTGAAAACAGGATCTCGGTGCTGACGCCGATGGGGACGGCGCTTATCGGCGCGTCGATCGGGCAGACAGTGTGCTGGAGCAGCCGTGGCGGCCGGGAACTGTCGGCGACCATCGAAGCGGTCGATGCGCCGGCCTGCGGGCGGGAAGGGTCCTGAGCATGGAGACGGCGATGACAGGCGCGAATTTCCGGCTGACGACGAAGGACTTCGCCGTCCTCGAGATCATGTTGGAGCGTTGGCGGGCTTTCGCGGATCCGATTGTTCCAATGCTTGAAGAGAAGCTTTCCAAAGCCGAGGTCGTCGCGATCGATTCGGTCGGCTCCGATATCGTGACGCTGAACAGCAGGCTGGTGTTTCGTGTCGATGCCGGCCCTGCCGAGACCCGAACTCTGGTGCAGAATGAGGTGCGCGGTCCGGTCGGCTCCAGCCTGTCGATCATGACAAGGCGGGGGCTTTGCATGCTCGGCATGGCCGAGGGTCAGACTGCATGGATCGAACAGGCCGACGGCAGGCGGGAGTCGGTCCTGATCGCGACCGTGCTCTACCAGCCGGAGGCCGCGCGGCGTGCCGTCAGGGAGAAATCCCGAGACGAGGCGCGACGGCCGCATGGGCTCACCCTCGTCTACAGCGCCGCAGCCGATTGGCGGCCCCTTGGCGAAAGGGCCGGAATGCGGCAGACAGGGGATGACGACCCCGGTCCCACGGCGGCGTGAACAGGCAACACTGCACGATCCCGAAAGTCGGCATCGATTTTCGCCGGGGATCGTGCGCAAATCGGAAATGCGGCCGCGTCGAGGCGTCCTCAAGGACGTGCGGCGGCAAGGAGTGAACGATGAAGATCATGGTGCTGGGCGGCGGCGTCATCGGAGTGACCACGGCGTACTTTCTTGCCGAGGCCGGCCACGAGGTGACGGTTCTCGACCGCCAGAAAGGCCCGGCGCTGGAAACCAGCTTCGCCAATGCCGGCGAGATTTCGCCCGGCTACGCCTCGCCCTGGGCCGGACCCGGCATTCCGCTGAAGGCGATCAAATGGCTGCTGATGAAGCATGGCCCGCTGGTGGTGCGGCCGGCCTTCGACCCGCACATGTGGACATGGCTGATCAAGATGCTGCGCAACTGCACGGCCGAGCGCTATGCGATCAACAAGGCGCGCATGGTGCCGCTCGCCGAATACAGCCGCGACACGCTGAAGGCGCTGCGCGAAGCGACCGGCATCGCCTATGACGAGCGCACCCAGGGCACGCTGCAGCTGTTTCGCACGCAAAAGCAGCTCGACGGCACCGGCGGCGATGTCGAGGTGCTGAAGAAGTATGGCGTGCCTTACGAGATCCTCGACCAGGACGGCTGCATCGCGGCTGAGCCTGGCCTTGCCGGGGTGCGCGAAAAGTTCGTCGGCGGCCTCAGGCTGCCGCACGACGAGACCGGCGACTGCAAGATGTTCACCGACAGGCTGGCCGAACTCTGTGTGGCCCGCGGCGTCAAGTTCGAATACGACGTGACGATCTGGCGCGTCATCCGCAGCCGCAACCGCATCGCCAATCTCAGCACCAGCAAGGGCTGGAAGGCCGCCGACGCCTATGTGATGGCGCTGGGCAGTTATTCGGCAGGTTTCATGCGCAGGGTGAAGCGGCCGATCCCCGTCTATCCGGTCAAGGGTTATTCGATCACTGTGCCGATCAAGGACGCCGCGTCGGCACCGGTGTCGACGGTGATGGACGAGACCTACAAGGTGGCGATCACCCGGCTCGGCGACCGCATCCGGGTTGGCGGTACGGCCGAGATTTCCGGCTTCGACCTCAGGCTGCACGAATCACGGCGGCGCACGCTGGAACATTCGGTCGGCGATCTCTTTCCGGGCGCCGGCGCGATGCGGGACGCGACGTTCTGGTGCGGGCTGCGACCGATGACGCCGGATGGTCCGCCGCTGATCGGCCGCACCGAGCTCTCCAATCTCTATCTCAACACCGGCCACGGCACGCTCGGCTGGACCATGGCCTGCGGCTCCGGCAAGGTGCTGGCCGACATCATCTCCAGCCGGGTGCCTGATATCGACGTCCGCGACCTCGCGCAGGAGCGCTATTTTCGGTAGGGCATGTGTTGGTCAGAATGGCGAGAGCGCGCTATTTTCTACTTATGAGGCGCTTGCTAGCCACTTCCCTACGGCTGGGTAGCGCCTAGCGTCCGATCCTGCGTAGTGCGATGATATATGAATGGGTTCAGACTTCACTGATAGAGAGTTGCGAGCGCGGCTAAACCAACTGGGCGCGCGCGTTGCAGAACTTAAGGCCGCAAGGCGGCCTCATCCTGAGGGAGAGCATATCGCAGGCGGCCCGCTCGGTCCGACAGACCCACTAGAGGCGGAACTCCTAGAACGATCAGGAGGATGGTGGGGCTTCAATCGCAACCCAGCGTTCACTCTCGTATCCCTCATGCTCTTTATCCGCTCGCTGCGTCGAACGAGCTAGACGCCGGCCAGCTAGGACCATATTCCTGCTTTCACTTTGGGTTGGTCAGATACAATCGCCGTCAGAATGCCTGCCGGACCCAGTCCTCGTCGAACAGCAGCCGGTAGGCCCATGGGATCGTCACATTGGTGGCGACCGGATTGGAGTGGGCGACATAGTCGTCATAGATCGGCTTCATCCTGGTGTAGAAGGCAGGATCGAGCACCATCATGCCGTTCTCACTGTCGTGAAAGAAGCTGCGGTTGTTGAGGTTGACCGACGAGATGGCGACCAGCCTTTCGTCGATCATCATGATCTTGGAATGCAGCACCACGTCAGGCGCCTTGAACTCGCGAATGTTGATGCGGTCGCCATATTTCTCGACGAACAACCTGTTGAGCGCGGTGAGGAATTTGCCGCCGATATCGCCCTTGAGATCGATGCGGCCGACAATGTCGATCCTGACGCCGCGGGCGAGCGCCCGGTCAACAGCCTGGGCAAGTTTCGGTGTCAGGTTGAGGTAGGGATTGACGATCTGGATATGGTGCTGGGCCGCGTCGACCAGTTCGACGAAATAATCTTCCAGCGCATGGCCATCCTCGTAGGGCACCGAAATGAAGTGCCGCGCCGTACCTGAGGGGCGGGCGCCGTCGGATCGGACCGGAATGGAGAAGGGACGCGCCAGATTGGTGTCGGCGTCGCGCAGCCACACTGTCGAAAGATGCGCGGCAAGCGTCTCGACCATGGCCGGATCGGCGAACTCGATGTCGAAGTCGCTCCAGTTCGAATAGTAGTTCAGCGAGAACCCGTCGGTCTTGCCGTATTGCTCAAGGTCTGGATAGCGCGACAGATCGATCGGCTGGTGGAACAGGAAGCCGTCATGGATGTTGCGGCCGCCGATGATGGCGCGCGACCGCCGTGGATCGTCGGCAAGCGTCGCCAGCATCTTGACGTGATGGACCTTGTGCAATTGTGAGATCTGCTCGTCGATCGGCGCGCCCCGGTCCGCCCGCCAGCGATATTCCTGCAGCTCGACATTGGGGAATTCGGCCGCCAGCCGATGCAGCATGGCGTCGTCCTTGTCGCGCTCCAGCACGTCGGTGACCAGGATGCGCACCTTGGTGCCGAGGGCCGCATGGTGGCGGATCAGCCGTTCGATGATGCGGCCGGAGAAGTCGGCCTTGAACTCCAGCGACGACAGATAGATCAGCTTCAGCCTTGGCGCCTTGGAGAAATCGAGCGGCGGCTCCGGGTCGCCCTTGTCGATGGCGCTGTCGGACAGCGGCGCTCCCATCAACGCCTCGACCTTGGCGTTGAAGCCATCGCGCGACTTCCGCAGCAGGCGCGGCTTTCCGATCGGCAAGGCACAGGTCTGCGACAGCCAGCGGCTGACATAGAAGGCGCGGCTGAGCGCATCGAGGCCGGTGGGGTTGGGCGTCGGGCAACGCTCGTAGCGACTGTCGAAGGCGGCGAGAGCCGGATCGGCGGTCTCTTCGCGCCGGATGGTGAGCAGCGCGCCGGCCGGGGCGAGGCGGGAGCGGATCCTTGCCGTGCAGCGGTTCAGGCCGTCACTTGGAAACAGGCTGACCGTGTCATCCTCGCCGGACAGGCGAAAGCGGAATGCCGTGCCCGTGGCGATGGTGCGTGAACCGCCGCCGGCACGGATCGCCAGCGTGCCGTCGCAAGTGCCCTCGATGTCGGCCGGTTGCTTGCCGGCCTGGCGCAGCACGATCTCGACGCTGCGCGCCTGCAGGCCGGAGAAATCGAAGATCCTGGGCGCCGAGGGCCGCGCAGCCGCATCGATGTAGAGTGTCTGCCGCGACACCCGCCAGCGTCCATCGAAATGGCCCTCGCCGCTGCTGGCGCCGGCCGGCGGCAGATGCGTTTCGGCAACCGGTCCGGCCAGTTTTTGCAGTGTCCGGTAGGTCGCCTGGAAAT
>NZ_RZTF01000074.1:0-1114 GCF_004023175.1 Mesorhizobium sp. M7A.F.Ca.MR.362.00.0.0 | reverse complement strand
GGAAATCGCTGTTGGCGATCTCATGGCGGTCATGGCCGAAAGGGCCGGTGCCGTTGGCGCGGTCCATGGCGCCAAGCTGGTGGTGGGCGAGCAGCGCCAGGAAGCGTTTTTCATAGTCGCTCGTGCCGGCGTCACCGAAAAACTGCGCGGCGGCGATCCGCGGCCCAGCTGTCCCGGCGGAGAGCGCGGGTCGCGCGCAAGCGCTCTGGCCTTGCAGGAGATCGCAGGCATTGCGGCCAGCGCCGGCACAGCCAGCAAGGACAGCCAGCCCGAACAGAACGATGGCGATGGATGCGCGACCCTTCACCCGGCGACTCCGGCCTTCAGGGCGCTCAATTGCGCGGGATCGCGCGGCGGCATGAAGCCCTGCGGGAAGACCTTGCAGACGGGAATGGCGAAGGTGGCGATCAACAGTTCGGCCTCGCCGCGCATTTTGCGTGGCGCTGTCTCGTCGTCACGGATCGCTTTCGCCGAGGCGACCAGGGTGCCGTCGCAGTCGCAATGGTTGTGGCGGGAGATGTAGCAGGCATCATGCACCTGGCAGGCCGCATCGAGTCGGTCGGCCGGCCGGGCCGACAGGTCGCCGGTGCGGGTGCCGGGGCCGCAATAATTGCCGAAGACGAAAGGTGAAGGCCGCGCCATGGCGTAGCGGATCGGCTTGGGCAGTTGGCCTCCGGGACCTTCGTCCACGGATTGGCGCAAGCGGAAACGAAAAGCAGCGGCAGGATGGCAAGAACGGCTCGCATGTCTATCCGCGCCAGCTTTCTAAGGGATCGTCTCTACGCGGCGGCTGCACGTCTGATGCCACTCTGGCCGGTTTTGTGGCAAGGAAAAGGCGGCACGGCTAAACAAATAGGCTCCGCTCCCGCTCCACCATCTTGGTGATGAAGCTGGCGACGATCTGGACGCGGCGCAGCGGCCTGACCGATTCGTGATAGACCAGCCAGTAGGCACGGCGGATCGGCGCGACCACATCGACGGATACCAATTCCGGCATCGAGCGGGCGACGAAGGTGTGCAGGATGCCGATGCCGGCGCCCGAGCGCACCGCCTCGGCCTGGCCGAGCGCCGAGGAGATGGCGAAGCTGGTGCGCCAGTCGGCGCTGAATTCGCC
>NZ_RZTF01000750.1:750-1319 GCF_004023175.1 Mesorhizobium sp. M7A.F.Ca.MR.362.00.0.0 | reverse complement strand
CGCCATCGTCGGCGGCCGCGACTATGGGGCCAGCCAGTTCAACCGCGCCACCAAGGCGCTGCGCCAGACCGGCTCATCATTCAAGCCCTATGTCTACGCAACCGCGATGGAACACGGCTTCACCCCCAACTCCATCATTTCCGGCGGCCCGATCAGCTGGGGCAGCTGGTCGCCGCACAATTACAACGGCGGATCGGCCGGCAACGTCACGTTGATCATGGCAATGGCCAAGTCGATCAACACCGTGCCGGTGCGGCTGGCCAAGGATCATCTCGGCATCGGCCCGATCAAGGCCATGGCCGAGGCGATGGGCGTGGAATCGCCGATCGAAGCACATAAGACGATGGTGCTCGGCACCTCGAGCATGACGGTGATGGACCAGGCGACGGGCTACAGCGTGTTCGCCGACAACGGCTTCGTCGGCTCCCGGCACGGCATCAGCCAACTCGTCACCCGCACCGGCGAGGTGGTCTATGATTTCGCCAAGGACGCGCCGCCGCCACACCGGGTGCTGTCCGAGCAGGCGCTCAAATCGATGAACACCATGCTGGCCGCAGTGCCGGTGATGG
>NZ_RZTF01000750.1:0-740 GCF_004023175.1 Mesorhizobium sp. M7A.F.Ca.MR.362.00.0.0 | reverse complement strand
GGTGATGGGTACGGCGCGGCGAGCCCAACTTCCCAACATCGTCGTCGCCGGCAAGACAGGCACCACGCAGTCCTACCGCGACGCCTGGTTTGTCGGCTTCACCGGCAACTACACGGCGGCGGTATGGATGGGCAATGACGACTTCACGCCGACCAAGAACATGACCGGTGGCTCACTGCCGGCGATGGTGTGGCAGCGACTGATGGTCTACGCGCACCAGAACATCGACCTCAAGCCGATCCCTGGCATCGACAAGCCCTTCGTCGATGAGGAGATCGCCGCCAAGGCCGAGGAAGCACAGAAGAAGAGCGACGATCAGGCGGCGGCCGATGCAGCCGCCGAACGGCCGCCGGTGCTGTCCAGCCGCACGACCCAGACGCTGCGGGACATGACCACGCTGTTCCATTCGGCGCCCGTCCTCAGTACGCCGCAACTGCCGGAGACGCTATCGGCGCTGTGATTGGCGCCGAGACAGTTGAGGGGTGATGGCCGGATCACCGCCATTGCCAAGCTGGAACACCCCTCATCCGACCGAGCTTCGCTCGGCCACCTTCTCCCGCAAGGGGAGAAGGGAGAGCCGTCTGCAATTCTACGTCGGCCCGCTTGCCACAAGGCCCCACGCCGCGATATCCCCGAGCGGCAACTCTTCGTGTTCCCGGCCCCTCATGCTCAAAACTGCCTTCCTGACGCTGCTTTCGCTTGCCATAGCCATCGTCGGCGGTGGCGGCAGCGTCTGGTAT
>NZ_RZTF01000749.1:0-1321 GCF_004023175.1 Mesorhizobium sp. M7A.F.Ca.MR.362.00.0.0 | reverse complement strand
GTCCTCGGGCGGTGAACGTCGTTTTGTCGAGACGCTGGCGCGCGCGGCCGTCGCTGTCGGCGTTGCCGGCGTGTTCATCGAGACCCACCAGGATCCTGACAATTCGACCTCGTCGGATGGCCCGAACATGCTGCCGTTAAAGGACATGCCAGCCCTGCTCGAGCGGCTGATGGCATTCGACCGTATCGCCAAGGGCCTCTAAGGCCGGACGCATACCCTGCCGACTGCCGGCGCTTGTGGAAGGCACGAGCCGGCTATACGCTTGCCTTGCAACTGAGCGTTTTGGCAGGAGGAAGCCATGTCCGTCGCCCGCGTCACCGAAATCACATCGTCGTCGAAGAAGAGCTTTCAGGACGCCATCGAACAGGGAATTGCGCGCGCCTCGAAAACCCTGAAGAACGTCGAGGGCGCCTGGATCCAGGACCAGAAGATCGTCGTCCAAGACGGCA
Source organism: Mesorhizobium sp. M7A.F.Ca.MR.362.00.0.0 (assembly GCF_004023175.1). Classification (NCBI taxonomy): domain Bacteria; kingdom Pseudomonadati; phylum Pseudomonadota; class Alphaproteobacteria; order Hyphomicrobiales; family Phyllobacteriaceae; genus Mesorhizobium; species Mesorhizobium sp. M7A.F.Ca.MR.362.00.0.0. The sequence continues at coordinate 872 of NZ_RZTF01000749.1, read as the reverse complement.
AGATTGTTGCTTATCGCGTCAATATGAAGGTTACCTTCATCCTCGCGGAGTGACCGGGCGTCGCCGAAAAAGTCGGGAACCTTCGCCCGCGCCCCTCATTGTCCAAGTATGGTTCTAAACCACAATGAGGAGCACAATCATGACAACCCAGACAGGTCACACCCAAGCCATCGCCGCCTCACGCGTCATCGGTACATCGGTCTACAATACCGAAGGCACGAGCATCGGAAGCATCGAGGATGTGATGCTCGACAAGATGACGAACGGCATCATGTTCGCGGTGATCGGTTTTGGCGGCTTCCTCGGCATTGGCGAAAAATATCACGCCATTCCGTGGGCAAGCCTCGACTATGATGAGGACAAGGGCGGCTATGTCGTGCCGTTTTCCAAGGAACAACTCAGAGCGGCGCCTGCCTATTCGATCAACGAATTGAGCGGGGCGGATGGCGAGGTGGCGCGCGACGAATCTTACAATTACTACAAGGTCACGCCTTACTGGCATTGACAGCAACGACAAAGCGGCCCCGTCGAGAGACGGGGCCGCTTTGTATTCTGGCTTATTCGCTGACGTGTAAGGGGGCCATCGCCTTCGGCGGCGACTGCTGATTGTCGCACGACGTCAGGAATGCCGCCGCGATCAGGAACAGACTCACGATACCACTCAACTGGGACATGGCGAAACTCCTCCTGTTTCGCCCCGCGCGCTGCACCTTAACCGGAAGTCAGCCGACCGTGCATGACTTATGATGACAGCGATTTGCGCTTCGTGAATCGTTCGGAGGCTGATGCCGCGGCAATAATTGCCGGCCGGCCGATTGCCTTTTGCGGCGCTTTGGCTAAGACGTGCGGCATTCTTCAGATCAATCGAGGAC
>NZ_RZTF01000748.1:0-1323 GCF_004023175.1 Mesorhizobium sp. M7A.F.Ca.MR.362.00.0.0 | reverse complement strand
GTTGGGGCCGGCCGGAATGCGGCCGGAGCCGGCGGTGTCGGTGCCAAGCGCGAAGGAGACGATGCCGCGCGCCGTCGCCACCGCCGACCCCGAGGAGGAGCCGCCTGGCACAAGCGCCTCGTCGATGGCATTGCGCGGGATCGGCCAGGGCGTGCGCACGCCGACTAGGCCGGTGGCGAATTGGTCGAGATTGGTCTTGCCGACGACCAGCGCACCGGCCGCTTTCAGCCGCGTCACAACGGTGGCGTCTTTCTCGGGCCAATAGGTGTATTCGGCGCAGGCGGCCGTCGTGGGCATGCCGGCGACGTCGATGTTGTCCTTGACGGCGAAGGGAATGCCCCAGAGCGGCTTTGTCGCCGGGTCGAACGGACCGAGTGCCGCGGCCTGGGCTAGGAAATCCGCCTTGGCGGCGAGATGGATGAAGATGCCCGGGTCGTCGGCCGCTTCGATGCGGGTAAAGATCGTCGCGATCACATCGCCAACGGCGAGGCCTCCCCGATAGGCTGCGTGAAGGCTCGCTATGTCGAAATGGATATCGCTCATTTCGTCTCCTCCAGAATGATCACCGGCAGGTCCCACTGGATCAGCACGACGCAACCGTCCTTCGTCCACACCGAATGCTCGGTGCCGACCGGGTTCAGGATGACGCTGCCGGCGGGATAGTCGCCGTTCTCGTCGCTCTGGGTGCCTTCCAGCACGACGATGGTTTCCAGCCCGACATGTCGGTGTCGCGGCACGCTGGCGCCGGACCGGTATTTCAGGATCGCGACCGACGGCTCGACCGGCCCGCCCTTCAGCAGCCAGTGCACGCTGATGCCGTCGCGGAAATATTCGAACGCGAGATCGCGCCAGCCGCCGTCGAGCAGGCCGGCAAAGGCAAAATTAGGCATTGGCAATTCCCTCGAGCACCTGGTCGGTCGTTGCCGTCCAGCCGACGATGGCGCTCTGCGCCCGGATCATGGCTAGTGCCGCCGCCTTGAATTCGGGAAAATAGCTTTCCGTCGCGTCTTCGGCGAGCAGGCACTCATAGCCGCGATCATTGGCCTCGCGCATCGTCGTCTGCACGCAGACCTCGGTGGTGACGCCGGCGAAAACCAGCTGCTGTGCGCCGAGCCGCTTCAGCTCGCCACCGAAGCTGGTCGCGTAGAAGGCGCCCTTGCCGGGCTTTTCGATGACGATCTCGCCCGGCAGCGGCGCAAGCTCGTCGAGGATTGCGGTGCCCGGCTCGCCGACGATCAGCACGCGGCCCATCGGCCCGACATCGCCGATGCGGATCGCCGGATTGCCGCGATTGCGCTTGGCCGGCGGCAGGTCCGACAGGTC
>NZ_RZTF01000747.1:0-1344 GCF_004023175.1 Mesorhizobium sp. M7A.F.Ca.MR.362.00.0.0 | reverse complement strand
GTGGAAGAGAGGGTGAGCGTTCCGAAGAAGAAGGCGCGCGCAGGCTCAGGCTTCATTGGGCCATTGAACGGAAGCCGCAACTGGTCGCCGCTTTCAAGGCGAGCCTGACTTCATTCGCATGCACGGTTTGCGGCTTTGATTTCGAGAGAACTTATAAGGAGCGCGGCATTGGCTTCATCGAATGCCACCATACGAAGCCCGTGGCAGAAATACGGCCCGGCGAAAAGACGCGATTGAGCGACCTTCGTGCGGTCTGCTCAAACTGTCACCAGATGCTACACCGCAAACCCATGCTCACGGTCGAAGAACTCAGGGATGTAGTGGAAGGGAAATAAGCTGAACGTTCATCCTTTGCCCGACGGCTCAAAGACTATCACGTGGCAGTTGTGCAGGACTATGGCTAAGGCGAGCACCGGCATCGGCTGCCGCTCGATAACCGGGTGAAGTCGGCGCGAATCCGAGGCAGAGAAGGGGGCGCCCAGAGTGTTACTTTTCAGCATGTCGCTTGGCCGCTCGGTCCGCACGTCAACGCGATCCGGGCCGAGAGGTGTTCGTTGACCGCGCTATCGACACCGCCATCACCAGAACGGCCAAGTTGGGCGAGGCCGATGTGCCAACGCAACCGGGACGGCTCTTACGGCACTCAAACACCGTCGGCGCGGCTTGGCCGCAAATGGCCAACGACCTCGCGGACCTCGGCTACAAGCTGCCGTCCGCCGGTTCCCTCAAACCCAAGCATGTCGAGGCGCTTGTAGAAAGTGGCTCGATTCCGATACCTCGGATGCCAGTATCCGCAACCGCCTCACCTGGCTGCGATGGTGGGCGGAGAAGGTCAACAAGGTCAATGTCGTCAACCGCGACAATGCCGCGTACGGCGTCGCCGAACGTGGCGAAGTCACGCGCAACCGTGCCCCAGACCCTCAACCAGGCCAAGCTTGGCACGATCGAGTGCCCCTCATATCAAGGCGTCGGTTCTCCTCCAAGTGGCGTTTGGCCTGCGGCGCAAAGAGGCCATGATGTTGCAGCCGCAGGCGGCCATTCGTGCCGATCATATCGCCTTGCAGGTAAGCTGGACGAAAGGGGGCCGGGCACGGACCGTGCCCGTCACCACGCTGGAACAGTGGCATGTCCTTGAACCCATCATGCGCCTTGTCCCCGGTGGCGGGTCCCTGATTCCCGCGCAAATGAGTTATGTCGAACACCTCAAGCGGTTCGAGTACCAGACACTCAAGGCGGTCTCCGCAAACAACGGATTCCGCCACGCCTATCCGCGACGGCGTCTGCTACATCGGCCTCGTATTCAAGAGAAAGAACAACCCCGCCGACAACAATGAGGCTTGCTGC
>NZ_RZTF01000746.1:0-1344 GCF_004023175.1 Mesorhizobium sp. M7A.F.Ca.MR.362.00.0.0 | reverse complement strand
CGCCTATCTCGATGCGCGCGACTGGAAGCTGGTGTCGGGCCGCCCGTTCAGCGATTCCGAAACCCGCTCGGGCACAGGCGTGTGCCTGATCGGCGAGACCGTGCGCCAGCAGTTCTTCGGCGCCGGCGATCCCGAGGGCGAGATCATCCGCGTCAACCGCACCTCCTGCAAGATCATCGGCCTGCTCGAGCCCAAGGGCTATACCGGCTTCGGCCAGGACCAGGACAATGTCGTGCTGATGCCGCTGCATGCCTATCAGCGCCGCATCGCCGGCAACCGCGACATCGACAACATCTACATCGCCGCCGACGACCGCACGCCGACCAGCGAGTTGCAGCCGCGCGTCGAGGACATCTTGCGAGACGCGCGCCGCATCACGCCCGACCGCGAGAGCGATTTCGCCATCCGCGACATGACCCAGATCGCCGACGCCATGGCCAGCGCCACAACCACCATGACCGGCATGCTGGGCGCGGTGGCCGGCGTCAGCCTTTTGGTCGGCGGCATCGGCATCATGAACATCATGCTGGTGTCGGTCACCGAACGCACCCGCGAGATCGGCATCAGGCTGGCCATCGGCGCGCATGAAAAGCACATCCTCATCCAGTTCCTGGTCGAGGCCACGGTGCTGTCGCTGCTCGGCGGCATTATCGGCATCCTGATCGGGCTGGCGCTGGCCGGCCTCGCCGCGGTGACGCTGACCATCCCGTTCGCGCCGAGCCCGGCGGTGATCCTGCTCGCCGTCGGCTTTTCCGCCCTGATCGGCATGGTGTTCGGCTTCTTCCCTGCGCTGCGCGGCGCCAGGCTCGACCCGATCGACGCGCTGCGGCACGAGTAGGATGGCGGCCTCGGTCGCATCCGGCACTCTGTCCGGATTTGCACAACCTTTGCTTGTTCGTCCCGCGCCGGCACTGTCATTGCGAGGTTCGCGATGGTAGGGCAATTCACCTTGGGCGGAGGAATGGCGGATGAGCAAGAAGGCGCGACTGGTCCTGGCGATGGTGATCATCGAGGCAGGTCTTGCAGGCATCTGGTGGTATCTCGCCCGCTTCGGCATGGCCAATCCCGATCGCGTCACCGCTGACTTCCAGGCAGTCGTCGGCCAGACCATGGGAATGGCGATGGGCGGCTTGCTCGGCATCGGCTTTATCCTGTTCCTCGTCGCCGCACGCAACGATCGCAACGCGGCACAGAATAAGACGCGCCCTTAATTCCCGTTTGCGAAATGCCACTCGATCAGCGGCTTCATGTGCGGTGACAGCCCGACCGGCAGGTCGGCGGCATGGCGGATGATCACCGGTCCCTCGATCTCCGGCTCGGTCTCGGTGGCGACGAAGGCTGAGA
>NZ_RZTF01000745.1:0-1348 GCF_004023175.1 Mesorhizobium sp. M7A.F.Ca.MR.362.00.0.0 | reverse complement strand
AAACAGCGCCCCCATCTCGCCCTCGCCGAAGCGCAGGAACACCAGCGTTTCCGAGCCGGTCGGCTCGACCACCGAAATCTTCGCCGGCACGCCGTCGGGATGGATTTCGAGATGCTCCGGTCGCACGCCATAAACGACGGCTTGCCCGTCCTGTGCGGCGTTGCCCGATGCGATCGGGAACAGCGTGCCTGCGATGTCGACACCGGGCTTGTCGCCTTTGCGCATGGTGCCCTTGAGCAGGTTCATCGACGGCGAGCCGATGAAGCCGGCGACAAACAGGTTGGCCGGTCTGTCGAACAGCTCCAACGGCGCGCCGACCTGCTCGATGCGGCCGTCGCGCATCACGACGATCTTGTCGGCCATGGTCATGGCCTCGATCTGGTCGTGGGTGACGTAGATGGTGGTGGTCTTCAGCCTCTGGTGCAGTTCCTTGATCTCGGTGCGCATCTGCACGCGCAGCTTGGCGTCGAGATTGGACAGCGGCTCGTCGAACAGGAAGACCTGCGGATTGCGCACGATGGCACGGCCCATGGCCACGCGCTGTCGCTGGCCGCCGGAAAGCTGGCGGGGATAGCGCTTCAGATAGGGATTGAGGTCGAGGATATCGGCGGCGCGCTTGACCCGCTCGGCGACCACGGCCGGATCGGTTTTCCTGAGCTTGAGCGCGAAGGCCATGTTCTGCTCGACCGTTTTGTGCGGATAGAGCGCATAGTTCTGGAACACCATGGCGATGTCGCGCTTGGCCGGCGGCAGATGATTGACGACGCGGTCGCCGATGGCGATCGTACCGGCGGAGACGGTCTCCAACCCAGCCACCATCCTGAGCAATGTGGACTTACCGCAACCCGAAGGGCCAACCAGCACCACGAACTGTCCGTCTGCGATATCGACGCTGACTTCGTGCAGAACCTTGACCGTTCCAAAGGCCTTGGCCACCTTGCTGATCGCGACTTGCGCCATATCTCCCCCATCGGCTCCATTAGCCGTAGGCGCAGAAGCTAACCAACGCGACCTGTCAGGGCAAGTCGGTCCCTTATAGATAAAAACCCGCTCTCGTTGACACGGCGTTGGGTTGTGAGAATAGTGGCAGGCGCTGGTCAAAATGTCGGTACCCGATCCGCAATCGGAACCTCAATCGACGCAGGGTGGGGTCCTGCCTAATTCGTTTCCGAAACGGGAGCATCGTTGGCGCTCCGGCGTCCGACAGTTGGCCGATTTATTCACACTGATGTTCTGGGAGGAATAGGCGATGAGAACGGGTCTTTACGACAAACTGGTTCGAGCCGGCGCCACAAGGCGCGACATATTGAAAGGCGCGGCCAGCATGGCCGCGATCGCTGCCGCATCC
>NZ_RZTF01000744.1:0-1361 GCF_004023175.1 Mesorhizobium sp. M7A.F.Ca.MR.362.00.0.0 | reverse complement strand
CCTCGACCAAGATCACGGCATGGATCCTCGGGTCTCCGCGACGTCGCTTCGCTCCTGCTCCGCCCGTGGATGACGAAGTTGGGAAGGCTCCGGTCAATCCCGAATGTCTACGATGATCCATCGAAACGAACGACGAAATCCGAGCTGCCAGCAGGCCTTCCAACGTGACAACCCCTGTGCACCTGTCAGGCGTCATTCTGGCCGCCACCCCACATGGCATCGATCTCATTCTTGCTCACGACCCGGCCAGCCTTGCCCGCTTTGGACCTCAAATCATCGGCGATTGCAGCCAGCCGTTCCGCCAGAGGCATACGGGCGTTTTCCCGCTTCAGTTCACTTTCAAGCGCTTCGATAACCGCTCTGGTCATGGAAACCTTGCGCTTGGCGGCAAGCTGGCGAGCCAGTTCGCGGGCAAGCGGATTCCTGATTCGAAGGTTCATGTGACCGACCTTGGCGACATTTGCCCCACAATCTATCATTTGTCGTAGCAGCGCCAGCGTGGTCCTTTCAGGCCCCGTAGAGCATCTCGTCCTGAAGCTGGCGCAAGGCGAACAGCCTTGTCGTCTGGTCGGGCGCCGCATTGTCTGACGTCAGCAACTCACCCTTCCTGACCGGTTTCAGCACCTTGCCGCCCTCGAGCAGGCCGACCGGCACGGCGCGCTGGGCACGGGCTTCGCCGACGGTCATCGTCCAGGAGCGGTAACAGGTCTCGCCGATCGCATCGAAGGTCTCGCCGGCGGCGAGATCCCGCTTGGCGACCGCACAGACTTCGGCAACAGGTCGCGGCAGCGGCACCATGTCGGGCTTGCCGAAAAGCATGATGCGGGCGGCGGTCAGCGGCACTTCCAGCGAGGTCAGATGGTAGGGCCGGAACAGGCTGTAGTAAGGGCCGTGGCCGATATGCAGATCGTCCATGCGCTCGATGATGCGCGGATGCGTCGCCTCGACGATGACGAAGACGCCGGGCGCGACGCCTTTGCCAATCGTGTAGTCGACGACGCCTTTCTTCAACAGCAGACCGCCGTCCTCGCGCGGGATCAGCACCTTGGCGAGGTCGTCGCGATCGGCCTTGGGGCCGTGCATGCCGGGCACATCGGGCACCAGCCCGGTGGCGTTGGCGATGGCGCACATCTCGACCATGGTCTTGGAACCGTCGACGAACTCGACGAGCATGCGCGGGTTCATGTTGCGGCGGATGGCTTCGGCGCGATAATTGTCCGGGACGGCATCGTGGTTGAGCGGGTTGTTCTTGCCCTTGCCGGCCGAGACGATGGTCAGCCCGAGCGCCGACGCGAATTCGATCAGTTCCATGCAGCTCGACGGCTCGTCGCCCGCACCCACCGAATCGACGACGCCAAGCC
>NZ_RZTF01000743.1:0-1373 GCF_004023175.1 Mesorhizobium sp. M7A.F.Ca.MR.362.00.0.0 | reverse complement strand
TGCTTGGTGCGCACATCCGTCAGCCTCCAGGTGCGGTAGGCGAAGACGCCGAAGTCGCGCCCCTTGGTGCGCTCCGACTGGTCGGTGACGACAAGCTGCGTGTGTTCGCGCGCATCCTCGATCGCCACCGGCTTCGGCAGCAGAGCCAGCGGATGGCTGGGCGCGGCGGCCAGCACGATCGACATGAAGCCGATGCGCACGAGATGCACATCGACATCGCCCAGCAGGCCGCCAATGCCAAGGTCGGCCTGCCCGCTGACGACATGATCGGGGATCAGGCCGAGCGTACCGATATGCAGGCGCAGCATCACGGTCGGAAACTGCGCCTCGAACGCCTTCAGCACCCGCACCAGCACCGGCGACGGCAACGCTGCGTCGACCGACAGCGCGACTTCAGCCTCGAGCCCTTGATGATGGCCGTCGACGCGCGAGCGGATGCGCTGCAGCACACCGATCATGCGCCGCGCATCCTCCAGCATCGCCCGGCCGATCTCGGTCAATTGCGGCTCGCGGGTACCCTCGCGCTCGAACAGTTTCAGCCCCAGCTGCGCCTCGAGATTGGCTATGCCGTAGCTGATGACGGACTGTGCCCGATTGAGCCTGCGGCCGGCGGCCGAGAAGCTGCCGGCTTCGGCGACTGTCACAAAGATCTGAAGTTGATCGAGCGTCGGGTTGGGCTGCATCGTGATATCTAACTTATAGATGGATCGTATAGAAAATATACCAGTTTATTGAATGGTTCGAAAGCCCCATATCTGGCGGGACAAATCATTCCAACCGCTGGAGAGCCCAAAATGTCCATTCTTCTCATCACTTCGAGCCCGCGCGGCGCCGCCTCCCATTCGACCCGCATCGCTACCGAATTCGCTGAAAAGCTCGTCGCCGCCGATCCGTCGAACACGCTCGTCGTGCGCGACCTCGTCGCCAATCCGCTCCCTCATATCGACGCCGACTACGCGAGCGGCATCTACGTGCCGGCGGAAGCGCGCACTGCGCGCCAGGCTGAGGTCGTCGGTGTCTCCGATGTCGTGCTCGACGAGCTGTTTGCTGCCGACACCGTGATCCTGGCCACAGGCTTCATCAACTTCAACATCTCCTCAACGCTGAAGTCCTGGGTCGATCATATCTCTCGTTCCGGCAAGAGCTTTTCCTATGGCGAGAACGGCCCCAAGGGTCTCGTCACCGGCAAGAAGGTCTATATCGTGCTGGCTTCGGGCGGCATCTATTCCGAAGGTGCGGCCGTGCAGTTCGATCACGCCATTCCCTACCTGCGCGGCGTGCTCGGCTTCCTCGGCATGACCGATGTCGATGTCATCCGTATCGAAGGCGTCGGCATGGGTCCTGACGCGGTGACCGCAGCGCTCGCCAAGGCG
>NZ_RZTF01000742.1:0-1382 GCF_004023175.1 Mesorhizobium sp. M7A.F.Ca.MR.362.00.0.0 | reverse complement strand
AGGCAAATCGCCCTGGTCGGTCGTCCAGAAATAAAGCGCGTCGGACAGGCGGGCGTGCACCACCTTGCCGTTGCCGTGGGCGATCTCCTTGCCGCCATCCTTCGCTTGGATATTGGCGGTGAGGATGAAGCGGTTGGAAAGCGCGTCGTCGACACCCTGCGGCCGCGTCACAAAGCACTTCTGGTTGGCTCGGATGGTCAGTCGGATCACTTCGGCTGGGATGGCCAGGAATGCCTCCTCGAACTCGCCCATCAGCACGACAGGCCATTCGACCAGCCCGGACACCTCCTCCAGCAGCCCGTCGTCCTCGACCAGGTCAAGCCCGTTGGCGAAGGCGAGATTGCGGGCATCGGCAAGGATGATCTCCTTGCGCCGATCAGCATCGAGCACGACCTTGGCCGCTTCCAGCTTGGAAACATAGTCGTCGAAGCGGCGTACCGTGATGGCGTCAGGCGCATGAAAACGGTGGCCATAGGTGGTGTTGCCGGAGCGGATACCGTCGATCTCGAAATCGACCACGACAGGCTCCTCGGTCTCCGGGCCGAACGTGCACAGGATCGATTGCAGGGGCCGTACCCAGCGCAGCGAGCCGGGCTTGGCCGAGGCCGGCCCCCAGCGCATCGATTTCGGCCACGGGAAATTGCGGATGATCCCCGGCACCAGTTCGGCGATGATCTCTTCCGCCGCCCTGCCCGGCCTCGAAATGTGGGCGACATAAAAATCGCCCTTCTTCGGGTCGGAATGGACATGGGCCTCGGCGATCGAGGAAAGTCCGGCCTTGCGCAGGAACCCCTGGACCGCCTGTTCAGGCGCCGATGTCGAAGGCCCCTTGATCTCTTCGCTTATATCTTTCGAGCGCGCGGTGAGGCCCCTGATATCGAGCGTCAGCCGGCGTGGCGTCCAGTACTCGCGCGCCGCTTCATAGGTCAGCCCCGCCTCGACCAGGCCGTCGGTCAGCATCTTCCTGAGATCACCCGCCGCCTTGCGCTGCATGCGGGCAGGAATCTCTTCCGAGCGGAGTTCTAGAAGCAGGTCAGGCATGGATGGGGCTCACGCGGCAAAATGGTCCGGGCGGGGGCATAGCAACTCGGCTGGCCGCTGTCACCCTTTCCGCGCGGGGATCGCCGATTTGCGCCCGTTTCCAGAAATTTTGGCCGCCCTGTCGGGACAAGACCGCGCCACCCGTCCTTGGATCAAAGATTTCCATGAACCGAACGCAGCGCTGAAGCGACCCACGCTCAGGCAGGAAACTATTGGCTCAACGACCATGAAACCGGCATCCAGACTTCTGCAGATCCTCGCGCTCGGCGCCTGCTTCACGGCGCAGGCTCACGGCGCCTTCTCGATGCCGGGTGTGCGGCAGGCATTGCGCACGATCGACG
>NZ_RZTF01000741.1:0-1383 GCF_004023175.1 Mesorhizobium sp. M7A.F.Ca.MR.362.00.0.0 | reverse complement strand
CCGTCCCGCACGGCGCTGTCGCTACCTACGTCCACAACGCGGTTGCCGACGGCCTTGGCAAGCTCGGCGTGCTGGTCGCGATCGAGACCACGGGCAATGAGCATGCAGCCAACGCCTTTGGCCGCCAGGTGGCCATGCATGTTGCCGCCACCAACCCTCTGGCGCTGACCGCAGAGCAGATCGATCCGGCCGCGGTCGAACGCGAGAAGGCGATCTTCTCCGACCAGGCGCGCCAGTCCGGCAAGCCGGAAGCGATCATCGAGAAGATGGTCGAGGGCCGTCTGCGCAAGTTCTACGAGGAAGTCGTGCTCCTGAAGCAGGCCTTCGTGCTCAATCCCGACATCACTGTCGAGAAGGCGCTGAAGGATGCCGAGAAGGACATCGGCGCCCCGGCCAAGATCACCGCCTACCTGCGCTTTGCGCTGGGCGAGGGCATCGAGAAGGAAGAGACCGATTTCGCAGCGGAAGTCGCTGCAGCGGTCAAGAAGTAAGCTGCCAAGCAGCTTTTCGGCTCAGGCAACTCGGCCGGGCGCTCGCGAGGGTGTCCGGCCGATTTCTTGTGTGACGTCGACAAAGGCGCGCAGCTTCGGTGCCATTGCCGCCCGGCGCGGAAAGTAGAGAAACAGGCCTGGTTCCTCGATTGCCGACTGCGGCAACACCTGGACAAGCCGACCAGCGGCCAGGTCGGCGCGCACCAGCGGCTCGAACACATAGGCCAGTCCCATTCCCGACAGCGCCAGGTCGATCGCGGCAAGCGAATCGGTGACGATGGCGGTGCCGCGCGTTTCCACGGCCACGTCCTTGCCGTCCTCCGTCAAATCCCAACGATAGACCGCGCCGGATCGCACCAGACGGTAGCCGATGCAATTGTGGGCGGCGAGATCGGCCAGGCTGTGCGGGCGGCCATGCCGGCCGATATAGGCTGGTGACGCTACGATGATCACCTGGAATGGCGGGGTCATCCGGATCGCGATCATGTCCTGCGCGATCATTTCGCCAAGTCTGATGCCGGCGTCAAAGCCTTCGCTGACGATATCGACCAATCCTTCATTGGCAAAGATTTCCACTGTCACATCCGGATAGCGCTCGGCCATGGCCGTCACCACCGGCGTCACCGCCATCGGGACGGCGATATGTGATACATTGATTCTGAGCAGTCCCGCCGGGCGACCCTTGATGCCGCGGATACGCTCCATCCGCTCGGCGATATCCTGCAGCGCGGGCTCGGCCGTCGCGACAAGCGCCTGACCGGCCTCGGTCAGCGATACGCTGCGGGTCGTGCGGGCAAAGAGCGGCTGGCCGATGCGCTCCTCCACAAGGCGTACAGCGTGGCTGACCGCCGAAGGGCTCATGCCGAGTTCGGCAGCGGCAAGCGCAAAGCCG
>NZ_RZTF01000073.1:13937-20825 GCF_004023175.1 Mesorhizobium sp. M7A.F.Ca.MR.362.00.0.0 | reverse complement strand
GGAAAGCAACGATCAATATGCCGAGGATCAGCACGGCGTGGGCGATGACGGTGCGGAGCGGTGACTGGCCGATCATCGCTCGCCCTCAGCCGTAATGGACTTTGCGTTCCACATAGCGGAACTGGATGGCCGTAAGCGAGATGACGATGACCATCAGGATGACCGACTGCGCCGCCGAGTCACCGAGGATCAGATTGACGAAGCCGTCATTGTAGACCTTGTAGACCAGCGTCTCAGTCGTCTTGCCTGGACCGCCGCCAGTGACGGCATGAACGATGCCGAACGTGTCGAACAGGGCATAGACGGTGTTGACGACCAGCAGGAAGAAGGTCGTCGGCGCAAGCAGCGGGAAGACGATGGTCCAGAATCGCTTGGTCTCGCCAGCGCCGTCCATGGCCGCCGCCTCGATCAAGGCTTTCGGCACCGCCTGCAGGCCGGCGACGAAGAACAGGAAATTGTAGCTGATCTGCTTCCAGGCAGCGGCGGACACCAGCAGGATCATGGCGTGGGTGCCGTTGAGCAGTGGATCCCAGGCGATGCCGAAACTTCTCAGCATGTAGGCCAGCGACCCGATCGACGGGTTGAAGAGGAACAGCCACAACATACCAGCGATCGCCGGCGCCACCGCGTAGGGCCAGATCAAGAGCGTGCGGTAAAGACCTTTGCCGCGCACCACCTTCTCTGCCATGACCGCAAGCAGGAGCGCCACGCACATGGCAACGATAGCGGTCGCAAGGGAAAACACCACCGTGACCTTGATCGAGTTCAGGTAGGCCGGATCGGCAAGCACTTTCCTGAAATTGGCGAACCAGACGAACTTGGTCCTCAGTCCGAACGGATCCTGCCTGAGCATGGATTGGTAGAACGCCTGACCGGCCGGCCAGTAGAAAAACACGAGCGTGATGGCCAGTTGCGGCGCCACCAGCAGGTAGGGAAGGATCTTGTTGGGAAACACGACGCGAGGGGTCATGGAGCCACTCCGAGGTGATGAGGCGGGCGGCACGATGTAGCATCCCTCTTCGCCAAGATGGCTTTGACGAGCGTTTCGGATTGGGCATCATCGACCGTTGGCGAAATCGCAAGGGACGGCAAAACTCCCCTCGCCGAGGGGAGATGCCTGGCAGGACAGGTGGATGCGCCGTAGAGCAAGGACCTGCGCTCGCTCTAATTCCCCAGCGCTTCCTTGATCGCCGCATTGCCACGCGTAACCGCATTGTCGAGCGCCTGCTGCGCGGTTTGCTGGCCGGCGAGCATCTTTTCGAACTCCTCGTTCTGGATATCGCGCACCTGCGGCAGGTTCGGCAGACGTACGCCCTTGGAATTGTCGGTCGGCGCCTTACCCGTCATCTGCAGGATCGGGGTCTCGCGACCGACGTTCTTGTCATAGAAACCGGACTTCTTGGTCGCTTCATAGGCGGCAAGCGTTACCGGCAGATAACCCGACTTCTGGTGCAGGTATTCTTGCACCTCGGTCTTCGACAGGTAGGCGAAGAAGGCCGCGACGCCCTTGTATTCCTCGTCGGATTTATCAGCGAAAACCCACAGGCTGGCGCCACCCGGCGTCGTGTTCTGCGGTGCGCCCTTGGCGTCGCTGTCATAGGGCAATTGGCCGATGCCGTAATTCATGCCGGACTTGACGATATCGCCAAGGCCGCCGGAGGATTCGGTCATGATCCCGCATTCGCCGGCGAGGAAGATCTGCTTGGCTTCGGAGGTGCGGCCGCCATATTTGAAGGTGCCGTCCTTGGCGAGGTCCGCCAGCGCCTGGAAGTGGTTGACGAAAATCGGCGCATTGATCTTGAGCTCGACATCGCCGCCGGCCAGACCGTTCTGCTGGGTGGCCCATGACACGTCATTCCAGGCCGCGAAATTCTCCAGATGGATCCAGGTCAGCCAGGTCGAGGTGTAGCCGCAGGCGGCCGCGCCGCTCGCCTTGATCTTCTTGGCGTCTTCCCACACCTCATTCCAGGTCTTGGGTGGGCTGTCGACGTCGAGACCAGCCTTCTTGAAGATATCCTTGTTGTAATAAAGGATCGGCGAGGAGGAGTTATAGGGGAAAGAGAGCATGGTGCCGTCCGGCTTCGAATAATAGCCGACTATGCCTGGCAGATACTGGCTCTTGTCGAAGGTCATTCCAGCGCTGGTCAACACATCGGCTGCCGGCTTGATTGCGCCTTCGGCTGCCATCATCACGCCGGTGCCGACGTCGAACACCTGCATGATGTCGGGCGCCTGGCCGGCGCGGTAGGCGGCGATGCCGGCATTCAGCGTCTCGGGATACGTGCCTTTGAACACCGGAACGAGTTCATAGTCGCTCTGGCTGGCGTTGAAATCTTTGGAGATCTTATCGACAACTTCGGCATTGGCGCCAGTCATGGCGTGCCACCAACTGATCTGCGTGACAGCAAAAGCGGAGGTTGAGGAAAGCAGCATAAAGGTGGCGGCAACACCGGCCGCGAAGCCGAAGGACTTCATGTTTCATCTCCCGTTTGTCATTGGCGAAAGGGGCACTCCCGCAGAGGCAATATGTGTCGCTCATGACAATCAGACAACGGTTTTGTTGCAGATCGACGAACTTCACCCCTTTACCTCACGCCACCTCGCCTCCGCTTGGACGCATGGAAAGCCACACGGTTAGCCGGCTTAGCGCGACGACAAGCGCCAGGAACGACCGTCGGAACTGTCAAGCCGGCTTTCGGCGTGTCAGCCCTGATTACAGCCGCTGCAACCCGAAGAGACACGCCAAGGTTGCAGGCGACTTTATCGATCCCTCAACGGCAACGCGCTACTCAATCCTGCTGCCCTGTTTATTTCCAAAGATCAGGTGAAATAAAATGCTGACGGTCTACAATTGTATCGTCAACGAACACGATCTGAGACTGGTCGCACTCGCCGCGCTGATCTGCGGAATTTCCTGTTTCTCTGCCGTCAACCTGCTTCATCACATAAGCCGCTCCACCGATCGGAACCGGCTTGCCTGGCTGATGATCGCGGCCACTTCGACCGGCTTCGGCATCTGGGCAACGCACTTCATCGCCATGCTCGCATTCACACCGGGCATACCCAGTGCTTACGATCCCGCACTTTCCGTGCTTTCGCTCGCTGCTTCGGTCACTCTGACGGCAGCCGGCATGTGGATCGCCACCTTGCGGAATGAGTTCGACTATCATCTCGTCGGCGGCGCCGTGCTGGGCGGCGGTATCGCGGCCATGCACTACATCGGTATGGCGGCGTTCGAGGTTCAGGGCCGCATCGAGTGGAACCTGTTGCTTGTCGCCGTTTCCCTTCTGGCCGGCGTGACGCTCGCGGCGCTGGCGCTGCGTGTCGTGCAGCGCCGTCCCTCCTTGAAGGCGACATCCGGCGGCGCGGTGCTGCTGACGCTGGCAATCTGCACCCTGCATTTCATCGGCATGGGTGCTGTCTCGATCTTCCCCGATCCCTCGATCGTCATATCCGAATACACGATCGAGCCGACCTCGCAGGCTTTCGCCGCCGCTGCCGCCACATTGGTGATCCTGGTCCTGTCGGCATCGGCGCTGTGGATCGATTTGCGCTTCCGTCGCCAGAAGCTCGAGGTCGACCGCATGCACGGTCTGGCCAATGCCGCCGTGGAGGGGCTGATCGTCTGCGACGGCCACCGCATCATCAGTGCCAATGACAGCATGGCGACATTGACGGGCATCGCAACAGCGACGCTGAACGGAATGCAGCTTGGCGATCTCTTCGGATCCGACATGTCGGGCTTCGGCGAACAGCCGCAGGAGGCCGAATTGAGCGGCCGCGATGGCACGAGCATTCCTGTCGAGCTGATCGCCAGGAGCATCGACTATTGTGGCAAGCCTCACAACGTGGTCGCGGTCCGCGACATTCGCGAGCGCAAGAAGGCGGAACAGGAGATCCTGCGGCTTGCCCATTTCGATCCATTGACCGGACTGGCCAATCGCCGCAGCTTTTCCGGCCGGCTGGAGACGGAAATTGCTGCGATGGGCCGGACCAGGAAAGGCGGCCAGCTTGCGCTTCTGCTGCTCGATCTCGACCGGTTCAAGGAGGTCAACGACCTGTATGGGCACGGCGCGGGCGACGCCATGCTGCAGAAGGTTGCGCACTGCGTTACCGGCATTCTTCGCCAAGGACAGATGGTGGCGCGGCTGGGCGGCGATGAGTTCGCCATCATCGCGCCGAACCTGACCGACCCGTTGGAGGCGGGCCGTATCGCCAACGCCGTGCTGACCGCCATGCGCGAGGAAAACCGGCTCTCGGTCGGCGGCGGCCTGGTGTCGGCCAGCATCGGCATTGCGCTTTATCCATCGGATGCCGAAAACCAGGCCAGCCTGATAAGCCACGCCGATACCGCGCTCTACCGGGCCAAGACCGAAGGCAAGGATACCTACCGCTATTTCGAAGCTTCGATGGGGGCCGAGGCCCGCGACAAGCGCGTGATGGAGCACGAACTGCGCCAGGCGGTCGCACGCCAGGAGTTCTACCTCGTCTACCAGCCGCAGAAGGAGATCAGCAGCGGGAAGATGGTCGGTTTCGAAGCGCTGGTCCGGTGGCGGCATCCGACGCGCGGCGACGTGTCGCCGAGCATATTCATCCCGGTCGCCGAAGACAGCGGCGCCATTGGCCAGATTGGCGAATGGGTGCTGACGGCCGCCTGCGAGGAAGCCGCCCGCTGGGAAAATCCGCTGACGGTGGCCGTCAACGTTTCGGCGGTGCAGCTCCACAACACGAATTTCAGCCACAAGGTCCACGAAACCTTGCTGAATTCCGGCCTGGCGCCCGGCAGGCTCGAGCTTGAGATCACCGAGACGGCGCTTGTCAAGGACATGCCGCGGGCATTGGCCACCTTGCGGCAGGTCAAGGCGCTGGGCGTGCGCGTCGCCATGGACGATTTTGGAACCGGCTATTCCTCGCTCTCCAACCTTCGCGCCTTTCCCTTCGACAAGATCAAGATCGATGGCTCATTCATCAAGTCCGTCGACAAGAACGGCCAGGTCGCGGCGATCGTGCGCGCCGTCCTGGGACTTGGACGCGGGCTCGGCCTGCCGGTTCTGGCGGAGGGTGTCGAGACGCTCGGCGAACTGAAGTTCCTGGACGCCGAAGCCTGCGAGATCGGCCAGGGCTACTATATCGGCAAGCCGGCTCTCATCGAGGAATTCGGCGATCTGACCGGCGTCGTCGCACCCGCTGTCGGCAGCAAACCCGCCAGCCTGCGCGACAGAAGCGTTCTGGCCTTCGCGCCCGCACCCGCGCTAGCCACACGCTAGACTACAGGCTCTCGGGCTTGAGTGCCGTCTCGACCAGCCGCCTGGCGTCCGGCCCCGACCATTCGGCCGGGCCGTTCATGTGGGCGATCAGGCAGCCCTCGCCGTCGATCAGCATGGTGACGGGAAGGCCTAGCGCCAAGCCGCGCTCCTTGAGGTCGTTGAACAGCGTCATCGTCGAATCCCGGTAATAGCCGAGCGTCGCGACGCCGGTATCGCTGAGGAACTTCTTCGGCTTCACATCGTCGCCGGCATCGACGTTGACGGCGACCACTTCAAAGGAGTCGCTGCCCTTTTCCTTCTGCAGCGCATCGAGCGCCGGCATTTCGGCACGGCACGGCGCGCACCATGTCGCCCACAGATTGAGCAGCACCGTCTTGCCGGCATGATCGGCAAGCGTCATCGGCTTGCCGTCCGGACCATTGAAGGCAAGGCTCTTCAGGGATTGAGGCGGATCGGCCGGCAAAAGTGCCGCAACCTCACCGGTGGCCGACGCCGCGACTTTCTTGGCGCGGTCGCTCTTGGCCGCGCAGGTCACGTCGTCCCTGCTGTCACCCACGGCAGCTTGTGCCGGTGCATTGTTGCCAGACCGGCTCTCGCTGACATATACCGCGACCGCGCCCGCCAGCGCGCCCGCCACCAAGGCGGCGAGGATCAGGCGCGGGGCCGGGAAGAATCTACTACCGTCTGCCATTTTCTCAAAACTGCTCCGAAGCACGGGTTATAGCCATGAGCGACAAGAAAACCAGCAACCAGATGTGGGGCGGACGTTTTGCCTCGGGTCCGGCCGCGATCATGGAAGCGATCAACGCGTCTATCTCCTTCGACCGCAAACTCTATGCGCAGGACATCAAAGGCTCGATCGCCCATAGCGAGATGCTGGCGCAAACGGGCATTATTTCGGCGGCCGACCAAGAAAAAATCGCTGACGGGCTGAACACGATCCTGAAAGAGATCGAGGCCGGCAGCTTCGAGTTTTCGACACGGCTCGAAGACATCCACATGAACATCGAGGCGCGCCTCGCCGATCTGATCGGCCCGGCGGCCGGCCGGCTGCACACCGCCCGCTCGCGCAATGATCAAGTCGCGGTCGATTTGCGGCTGTGGGTCAAGGATGAATGCTTTCGCGTCGCCGAGGCGTTGAAAGGGCTGATCGAGGCGCTGCTGGAGCGGGCCGAGGAGCATGCCGCGACCGTGATGCCGGGCTTTACCCATATGCAGGCGGCCCAGCCGGTGACCTTCGGCCATCACTGCATGGCCTATGTCGAGATGTTTTCGCGCGACCTGTCGCGCGTGCGCGATGCGATCGAGCGGATGGATGAAAGCCCGCTCGGTGCCGCCGCACTTGCCGGCACCAGCTTCCCGATCGACCGCCACCGGACCGCCAAGGCGCTCGGCTTCCGCGAGCCGATGCGCAATTCGCTCGACAGCGTCTCGGATCGCGATTTCGCGCTCGAGTTCCTCGGCGTGGCGGCGATCTGCGCCACGCATCTGTCACGGCTGGCCGAAGAGATCATCATCTGGTCGACGCCGCAGTTCGGCTTCGTCAGGCTGTCGGACTCGTTTTCCACCGGCTCCTCCATCATGCCGCAGAAGAAGAACCCCGATGCCGCCGAACTGGTGC
>NZ_RZTF01000073.1:11363-13927 GCF_004023175.1 Mesorhizobium sp. M7A.F.Ca.MR.362.00.0.0 | reverse complement strand
CCGCGTCACCGGTCATCTGGTCGGCCTGCTGACGGTGATGAAGGGCATGCCTTTGACCTATGGCAAGGACATGCAGGAAGACAAGGAATCGGTGTTCGACGCCGCCGAGACGCTCGACCTGATGCTGGCGGCGATGACCGGCATGGTCTCGGACATGACGGTCAACGCGGCCGCGATGAAGAAGGCCGCCGGCTCCGGCCACGCGACAGCAACCGACCTTGCCGACTGGCTGGTGCGCACGCTCGGCCTGCCGTTCCGCGAGGCGCATCATGTCACCGGCCGGGCGGTGGCGCTGGCCGAAGACAGGAAGGTGGGGCTGGAGAAGCTTTCACTGGAGGATTTGCAGGCGATCAATTCCGGCATCACGGCCGACATATTTTCGGTGCTGGCGGTGCAGAACTCGGTCAAGAGCCGCACCAGTTTCGGCGGCACGGCGCCGTCGGAAGTGAGGAAGCAGATCCGCGCCTGGAAAAAGCGGCTGGCGAAAGCGTAATGCCGGATATTGCGAGCAGTAATATCTCGGATATTGCGACGAGCAATATCCGGGGTGCAATGCGCCGAGAACTCGGCTAAAAGCGGCGGCTGACAAACGTTTCGGACGGATGGATCGATGACCGGAAGCAGGATTTTGGTGACGCTGACGCTGCTGGTTGCGATCGCGGCCGTTTCGGCCTGCGGCAGGAGGGGCGCTCTCGACACGCCCTATGAGGCGGCCGTGCAGGCGCGCAAGGTTGCCTCAAAGGCCCACCAGCCCGTGCCGCCGGAGCCGGAAAAACCGGTCAAGGACAAGAAATTCATCCTCGACCCGCTGATCTAGAGCCGACGAGAGCCGGGCCTTTCAACCCGATCTCATCGCGCCCCAACTTCCGGAACCACTCTCGTGAACCATTTCGACTACCGCGACGGCGTGCTCCATGCCGAGGACGTGGCGATCCCCGACATCGCCGCACAGATCGGCACGCCATTCTACTGCTATTCGACGGCGACCCTGACCAGGCACTACCGGGTGTTTGCCCAGTCCTTTGCCGGGCTCGACGCGCTGGTCTGCTACGCCATGAAGGCCAATTCCAACCAGGCCGTGCTGCGGACGCTGGCCAAGCTCGGCGCCGGCGCCGACGTGGTTTCGGAAGGTGAATTGCGCCGGGCGCTGGCCGCCGGCATTCCGGCCGGCAAGATCCTGTTTTCGGGCGTCGGCAAGACCGCGCGCGAAATGGACTTTGCCCTTGCCGCCGGCATCCTTTGCTTCAACGTCGAATCCGAGCCTGAACTCGAGCTGTTGTCGGCGCGAGCCACCGCCCTTGGCAAGGTGGCGCCGATCTCGCTGCGCATCAATCCCGACGTCGACGCCAAGACCCACAAGAAGATCTCCACCGGCAAGGCCGAGAACAAGTTCGGCATCCCGTGGCAGCGGGCGCGGCAGGTTTATGCCCGCGCGGCAAAGCTTCCCGGCATCAGGATCACCGGCATCGATACCCATATCGGCAGCCAGATCACCGAGCTGCAGCCCTTCGACGATGCCTTCGCCCTGCTTGTCGATCTGGTCGGCGCGCTGCGGGCGGACGGCCATGCCATCGAGCATATCGATGTCGGCGGCGGGCTCGGCATTCCCTACCGCATCGACAACAACCCGCCGCCGCTGCCCGACGCCTATGCCCAGATCGTCAGGAAGCATGTCACCAAGCTCGGGCTGAAGGTGATGTTCGAGCCTGGCCGGCTGATATCGGGCAATGCCGGCATCCTCGTCTCGGAAGTGATTTTCGTGAAGGAAGGCGACGCCAAGAACTTCCTCGTCGTTGATGCCGCCATGAACGATCTCATCCGGCCGACGCTCTACGACGCCTTCCACGACATCCGTCCGGTCGTGCAGCCGCCGGCCGACACGCCGCGCATGATGGTCGACGTGGTCGGCCCGGTCTGCGAGACCGGCGACTATATCGGCCTGGACCGCGATCTGCCCAGGCTGAAGGCCGGCGACCTGATTGCCGTCTCCACCGCCGGCGCCTATGGCGCGGTGCAGGCCGGCACCTACAACACCCGCCTGCTGGTGCCGGAGGTGCTGGTCGACGGCGACCGGTTCCACATCGTGCGCCCACGCCCGACCTATGACGACCTGATTGGGCTGGATTCGATGCCCGACTGGCTTGCATAGGAGCGCCGGAAACACACCTACCCGTCCCAGGGAGCAATCATGACGAACGGCATCACCGTCACACGCGAGCGCATTGCCGCGATGGAACCGCGCATCCGCCCCTATATCAGGCACACGCCGGTGCTGCGCGTCGACATGGCCGACTTCGATCAGCCGCCGCTGGCCGTCGACCTGAAGCTCGAATGCCTGCAGCATTCCGGCTCGTTCAAGGCGCGCGGCGCCTTCACCAATCTCCTGGAGCGGCCGGTTCCCGACGCCGGTGTCGTCGCGGCATCGGGCGGCAACCATGGCGCGGCCGTCGCCTATGCCGCCATGCGGCTCGGCCACAAGGCGACCATCTTCGTTCCCGAAGTGAGCCCGCCAGCCAAACTGGAGCGAATCCGCTCCTACGGCGCCGAACTGATCGTCGGCGGCG
>NZ_RZTF01000073.1:9770-11353 GCF_004023175.1 Mesorhizobium sp. M7A.F.Ca.MR.362.00.0.0 | reverse complement strand
CCGCTACGCCGAGGCGCTGGCGGCCAGCGAACGGTTCGCCGAGGAGACCGGCGCCTTGCAGATCCATGCCTTCAACCAGGAGGAAACGCTCGTCGGCCAGGGCACGCTCGGGCTCGAAATCGAGAGCGATTTGCCTAAGATCGACACGCTGCTGGTCGCTGTCGGCGGCGGCGGCCTGATCGGCGGCATCGCTGCCTGGTTTGCCGGCCGCATCCGTATCATCGCCGTCGAGCCGGAACGAGCGCCGACGCTTCATCGCGCCTTCGAGGCCGGACACCCCGTCGACGCGCCGGCCGAGGGTATCGCCGCCGATTCGCTGGCCCCAAAGCGCGTCGGCGAAATGATGTTCCCGATTGCCGAAGCCTTTGTCGAACGCTCGATCCTGGTCAGTGACGACGACATCATCGCCGCGCAGAAGGCGCTGTGGAACCGGGCCCGCATCATCTCCGAGCCGGGTGGCGCCGCCGCCTTTGCCGCGGTCCTGTCGGGCCGCTATGCGCCGGCGGCGGGCGAACGGGTCGCCGTGCTGGTCTGCGGAGCGAATGCGGACCCCGCTACCTTCTAAAGGGCCTGCTGCCTTCTAAAGGGCCTGCTGCCTTCTAAAGGGTATGCAGGATGGAACTATAACGGTCCACTTCACGTTTTTCCGAACTGCCTCGCCTTTGCCGTGTTTGCTGGTATTCTTTGAGTCGTGAGGCGTCGGGCTATCCTGCCCGCTCCACAGCATGATCCCGAAAAGTGAAATCCCTTTCGGAACAGATCATGCTCAAAGGGATAGGGCCGCATCCCGGTTTTCGGGATAGGCTCAAGGAAGGGCCGATGACGCAACGACCCACCTTCAGCAGCGATCGCGGCCTGGCCGGACGCCTGGCCTTAAGCCGGTTGGCGACGCGGGTCTCGATGATGGTCGAGCGCGGCTGGCCGTTGCTGCTCCCGCTCGTCATCGTCGCCAGCCTGTTCCTCAGCATCTCCTGGCTGGGGCTGTTCTCCCGGCTGCCGGATATGGCGCGCATCGGCCTGGTCGCTGCTTTTGCCATAGCGGCACTGGCCGCGCTCTATCCGCTGCGCTTCTTCCGCCTGCCGGGCGCCGGCGAAATCGACCGCCGCATAGAGGCCGCCAATCAACTGTTGCACAGCCCGGTGCTGGTGCAGACCGACCGGCCCAGCGGCAGGGAAAGCAGCTTCTCGCAGGCGCTGTGGCGCGAACACCAGAAGCGCATGGCCGGAAAGCTCGACAACCTTGGCGCCGACCTGCCGCGCACGCGCGTGCCGGAGCGCGACCCCTGGGGGCTGCGCGCGGTGGCGGCCCTTTTACTCGTTACCGCCTTCGCCTTCTCCTTCGGGCCGACCGGCGGCAGGATCAGCGACGGCTTCAATGCCCATGGCGCGCGCGATATCGTGCCGCCGCGCATCGATGCATGGGTGACGCCACCGGCCTATACCGGCAAGCCGCCGATCTTCCTGACCGCCGACGCCAACCAGGCGATCCCGACCTTTACCGTTCCAGAAGGCAGTGACGTTTCGCTGCGCGTGACGGGCGGCTCGGGCGAGGAAACGCTCGGCTATGCCGACAAGAATGGCAA
>NZ_RZTF01000073.1:5813-9760 GCF_004023175.1 Mesorhizobium sp. M7A.F.Ca.MR.362.00.0.0 | reverse complement strand
CCAGCAAGCTGACCGGCGACGGCACGCTGACGCTGACGTCGGGCGAGGAACAGCTCGGCCGCTGGGCCTTCGCGGTCATATCGGACAAGCCGCCGCAGATCCGCTTCGTCGGCGAGCCCAAGCGCGCCGCAAACGGCGCCTTCGAGCTAAACTACCAGATCGACGACGACTATGGCGCCGCCACCGCCAAGGCAGTGTTCGCGCTCGCCGATCCGCAGGCGCCGAATGCGCGTCCGCTGTACGGTGCACCTGAAATGCCGCTGACGCTGCCGCGCCGCGGCGGCAAGTCGAACGCCGCCAAGACCTCCAAGGACCTGACCGAGCATGTCTGGGCCGGCAGCAGCATCAAGCTGACGCTGGTCGCCACCGATGATGCCGGGCACACCGCATCGAGCGAAACCAAGACGCTGCTGATGCCGGAGCGGCCTTTCGCCAATCCGCTGGCACGCGCCGTGATCGAACAGCGCCGCCTGCTGGCGCTCGACGCCAACGCCAAGCCGCGCGTGCTCGACCTGATGGACGCCATCACACTTCGGCCGGAAGATACGTTCGACAACATGTCCCACTATCTCGCCATCATGAGCGCCCGCACCCGGCTGAAGATGGCCGAGAGCGACGATCAATTGCGCAGCGAGGTCTCCTATCTCTGGGAAATCGCGCTCGGCATCGAGGAAGGCAATCTTTCGGCCGCCGAAAAGCGGCTGCGCCAGGCGCAACAGGCGCTGCAGGACGCCATCAAGAATGGCGCCAGCGACGCTGAAATCGAAAAGGCGATGAAGGAACTGCGCGAGGCGATGAACCAGTTCCTGCAGGAATTCGCGGAGCGCGCCAAGCAGAATCCCAACGCCCCGCAGATGCAGCAGAATGGCCAGGAACTGCGCCAGAGCGACATCGATCGCATGATGGACCAGATCGAAAACCTGGCGAAGTCCGGAGATCGCGACAAGGCCCAGCAACTGCTGTCGCAACTGCAGGACATGATGAACAATCTGCAAGCCGGCCGTCAGCAGCAAGGCGGCCAGCAGGACAGCGAGATGCGCCAGCAGATGGACAAGCTGGGTGAGATCCTGCGGCGTCAGCAGGAGATGATGAACGACACCTTCCGCATGGATCAGATGCAGCGCGGCGAGCGCCAGCGCGGGCAGAACCGTGACGAGCAGCTCGGCGAAGGCGGCCAGGATGAGGACAGACCCGGCGTCGGCGAAGACCGCGATCCGCTCGCCCGGCAAAAGCCGATGACACCCCAGGAATTCGCCGATGCGCTGAAACAGCTGCAGCAGGGCCAGGGCCAGCTGCAAAGCGACCTGGATCAGCTGAAGAAGGGCCTCGAAGGCATGGGTATGGAGCCCAATGAAGGATTTGGCGAGGCCGGCAAGTCCATGGGCAATGCCGAACAGGCACTCGGCGAGGGTGAAGGCGATGCGGCCGTCGGTCATCAGGGCCGGGCCCTGGAAGCGCTGCGCAAGGGCGCCAAGGACATGATGAAGCAGATGCAGGCCATGCAGGGCGACCAGGGCGGCGGCGAGGAAGGCGGCCGCCAGCAGAACACCGACCGTGATCCGCTAGGCCGGCCGCGCGCCAGCCAGGGTCCCGATTTCGGCGATTCGGTGAAGGTGCCCGACGAGATCGACGTGCAGCGCGCCCGTCAGATTCTGGAAGCGATCCGCAAACGGCTCGGCAATGCGCTCAGCCCCGACATCGAACGCAGCTATCTGGAACGGCTGCTTGAGCTGAAATAGAGCAATTCCAGGAAAATTGTGAAGCGGTTTTCCGTCCGGAATCGCGAAAAAACAAAGGGATTGCCGCCCGCGTCCATCCCACCTGAAAACCTCTCGCACGGTTGCACCACCATGCCCAGACTTGGCGCCGTCACACCCATCCTGCACATCTTCGACATTGCCAAGGCGCGTGAATTCTATGTCGGCTTCCTCGGCTTTGAGGTGCAGTGGGAACATCGCTTCGCCGACGACGCGCCGCTTTACATGGCGGTCGGCCGCGACGGCTGCGTTCTGCATCTCAGCGAACATCATGGCGACGGTGCACCCGGCATGGCCCTGCGCATCGAGGTCGAGGACATCACCGCTCTTCATGGCGAACTGATCGGCAAAAACTACCGCTTCGCCAGGCCGGGCGTGGAAGATCCGCCTTGGAAGACCCGCGAGGTATCGGTCGCCGATCCGTTCGGCAACAGGCTGCATTTCTACGAGGATGCCGCCGGCTGACTGAGCCTGTTGATGAAGGCTTCGCGGATCGCATCCTGCATGCCGTCGATCGCCTCACCTGACGCATTGGGGTTGCGGTGCATCACCACGTTGGAGGAATCGATGGCGCCGAATCCGTCCGCTCTGGTCAGTTCACGACAGCCATCCGGAATGTTGCTGCGCGAAATCGGCGCGATCGCCAGTCCGGAGGTGACGGCGAGCTTGAGGCCGCCGGTGGTGTCGCTGGTATAAGCGACACGATAGGCAAGATCGCGCTGCTCCAGTGATTTGATGGCGAAGTCCTTGCACCAGCCGGCCCGGTTGTAGAGCGCGATCGGCACCGGCTGTTCCTCATGCATGTGATGCAGGGTCGACGTCACCCACACGGTCGGGTCGTGCATCAGCACTTCGCCGCCGGCGGGATCCTGCCATTCGAACACCACGCACAGATCGAGTTCGCCGGCAGCGAGCGCCGCCATCTGTGCCCCGGAATGGGCATAGCGCACGGTGACCTCGACCTGTGTATGACGCTTCGAGAAGGCGCCGAGCGCGCGCGACAGGATGGCGTGGCCATATTCCTCCGGAATGCCGATGCGCACCGGCCCGCCAAGCGGCGCTGCCGCCATCGATGCCGACGTCTCGTCGAGCAGCGAGACAATGCGGCGGGCGTTGACGATGAGTTCGCCGCCGCGCCGCGTCAACGCGACGCCGCGCGAACCGCGCTCGAACAGGCTGGCGCCGATCAGCTCTTCGAGCTTCTTCATCTGCATCGACACCGCGGATTGGGTGCGGCCGGCCTGCTCCGCCGCCTTGGTGAAATTGCCGGTCTCGGCAATCGCCACGAAGGTTCGCAGGAGGTCGCTGTCGAGGGTCGGCCGCATGGAATCCGCCATAAGAGAATTTGATTGCTGGCATCATTCCAATTCGTTTGCAACATGTCAAACGGCGGACGATAGTCGCCATACCCATTGGATATGCGGCTGCGAAATCAGCCGCGGACCAATCAAGAGTCCTCACTCGTGCCCGCTGCCCGAAACGGTGGCGGGTTCTTTTTACCCCGCAGACGGCAGCTTCGGGTCGTACGCGCAGGAGCCTGGATGCAGATGCAGAATCGGATGGTGGGCGGCATCCTGAGCCTGTGCCTCGGCGTGCTGGTCTTTTCGCTGCAGGATCCGCTCGTCAAAGCCGTGTCGAGCGGCTATCCGGTGACCGAGGTGATGGCGATCCGCTCGATCGTCGCCCTGCCTATCCTGATCGTTCTGGTCCATGCCGATGTCGGCTTGCGGGCGATCCTTTCGAAGCGATTCGGCATGCTGACGGTGCGCGCCTTCATCCAGTTCACCTCCTATACGATGTACTACCTGGCCATCGCCGCTTTGCCGCTCGCCGATGCGGTGGCGCTTTATTTCATGGCGCCGCTGTTCATCATGGTGCTGGCCGGACCGTACCTTGGCGAGCGGGTCTCCTGGCAGACACTGGCAACCGTGCTGATCGGCTTGTTCGGCGTCCTCGTGATGCTGCGCCCCGGCGCAGGGCTGTTCGACTGGGCAGCGCTGCTGTCGCTGGGCTCGGCGGCGCTCTATGGTTTTTCGCAGCTGATGGCCCGCAAGATCGGCGATACTGAATCGTCCACCGTCATGGCCTTCTATCAGAACGGCGCCTATCTGGTCGGCGCCGCCGTGGTTGCCGGGGCGTTTCACCTGGCCGGCATCACACACGCCGTTCACCCGAGCCTGGAATTCCTGG
>NZ_RZTF01000073.1:0-5803 GCF_004023175.1 Mesorhizobium sp. M7A.F.Ca.MR.362.00.0.0 | reverse complement strand
GGTACGGCCATGGCTTTGGCCGACGCTGCCAGATTTTCTCAAGATGGCGGCCTGCGGTTTCGTCGCTTCCGCCGGCATGATCCTGCTGTCGCAGGCCTACCGGATGGCGCCGGCCAACCGCGTTGCCACCTTCGAATACACCGGCATCCTGTGGTCGCCGCTGTGGGGTTTCCTGTTCTTCGCCGAGGTGCCGCGGTCGACGACGGTGATCGGTGCTGCCTTGATCATCGGCGCCGGTCTGCTGGCGCTCAACACCGAACGGCGCAAGAATGTTCCACCTGTGCTCGCTGCCGCCGACCCAGCCTGATCAGGCGAAGCAGATCAGCGCCCGCTCGACTCGCGAACGGATTTCGGCCAGCGTGAAGGGCTTCTGCACGACATCGAGGATGATGCCGTTCAATTCCTCGGCGCGCTCGCGCTGGTCGGCATAGCCGGTCATCAGCACGATCTTGATCGACGGAAACAATGCAGCAGCCGCGATCGCCATCTCGATGCCGTCCATCTCCGGCATGCGGATATCGGAGACGACGAGATCGTAGCCGCCACGCGCCGCCTGGATCAGCGAAAGTCCCTGCGCGCCGTCCGCCGCGATATCGATTGTGTGCCCGGCGCGTTCAAGCGCGCGGGCGGCCAGGGTGCGGACGGACTCATCGTCCTCGACGATCAGAAGCTTTGCCATGGCCGGCATATTTGGCCGCCAAAAGTTGACTTTTCCTGAAAGCCCCCGAGCAATTCAGGAAAGTGTGAGACGGTTTTCCGGGAAAAGCGCATAGCGCTTTCCCTTGGGAATTGCGTCAAAACAAAAAACTAGAGCGGTTCGGCGTTTTCGTGAAGCGGCGAACCGCTCTAAGCATCAGCAAACCTTTTTGATGCCGCTCAGACATCCCCTTTGACGACACCGACAAACGGCAACTCGCGAAAAGCATGGGCTACATCCATGCCGTAGCCGACGACGAAATAGTCGGGGCAGTCGAAGCCGACATAATCGGCATTGAGCTCGGTCTGGCGGCGCATGCGCTTGTCGAGCAGCACGGCGATCGAACAGCTCTTGGCGCCCCGCGACAACATCAGCTCGCGGGTAAAGCTCAGCGTCTTCCCCGATTCGAGAATGTCGTCGATCAGCAGCACGTCGCGGCCGGCGACCTCATTGTCGATGTCGCGCAGCACCCTCACCTCGCCGCTGCTGGTGCCGGCGCCATAGCTGGAGATGAAGATGAATTCGACCTCCGGCGACAGGCCGACATCGTGCATGGCCCGGATAAGATCGGCGGCGAAGATAAACGAGCCCTTCAGCACCGAGATCACCAGCAGATCGTGATAGTCGTGTCCGGCAATCTCCTTGGCGAGCTCGAGATTGCGCCGCGCGATCGCCGATGCTGAAAACAGAACCTCGATGTCCTTGCCGCGTACGATGGGCATTGATGGTCTTCCCCGGTGATCGCCTATTCGGCGAAAGTGACCGACACGGTCTTCACACCGTTTCTAGGCACGTCGAGCCGGCTGGCAAAGCCGAATCTTTCGCCAGACGCCAGCGAACGGCCGGATGTCCCCAACGTATAGCGGGTAGTCTGCCCGTCATTGCCGGTCACCCGGATTTCGAGCGGCGGCAACTCCGTCGGTTTCGCACCATCATTGACGGCCTCGCCATCGACGAACAGTGCGGCGTTCGGCCCGGTAGCGTCGACGCGTGACGTGACGCCCGAAATGCTGAGCGCCGACGCCTGCGCGCTGGACAGGAACGGCGCCTGGCGCACCAGCGCGTGCCCGCCGGAGACCCAGAACGCGGCCAAGGCAGCGCCGATACCAGCGACCCAGAAGATCGGCCCGCCGCGCGAGGCTGGTAGCCGCTCCGGCGGGGCCTCGGGCTTGCGCAGCATGTCCATGCCCGCGACGGGTGGCATGACGATCGCGCGCGGCAGCGGCGAAACGCTCTCCACGGCAGGCGCAAGGCGCGGCATCACCACGTAGTCGGCATCGACGATGTCGGCGGCCGAACCACGCATGAACCGGTCCGCTGCGGCAATTGCCGCCGGATCGGTCATGATTTCGCCGGAAACCGGGCGCGCGGTTCGATCGTCAGCCATCATGGCCCCAGCATTGCAGCACGTGTTCGCTTTTCGTTTCTTTTGCGTAAACACAAATGGTTAACGCTTCCCCACCGGAGCCCTCGTGACGAGCCTAAACAGTCCAGAAATTAACCGCCGGTTAACCATGCCGGCCGATGGTCTTTACCCAGAACAGGCCGGCTCGCCGCCGTGCCGAAATTCAGGTCGTCGAAATTGATTCGTTTCGAAAATGTCGGCCTCCGCTATGGCATGGGTCCGGAAATCCTCCGCGACATCTCCCTGCACATCCCGGAGCGCTCCTTCCAGTTCCTCAGCGGGCCTTCGGGCGCCGGCAAGACGACCTTGCTGCGCCTGCTGTTCATGTCGCTGAAGCCGACGCGCGGGCTGATCACCATCTTTGGCAAGGACCGTTCGCGCATCTCGCGCACCGAATTGCCGCATCTGCGCCGCCGCATCGGCGTGGTGTTCCAGGATTTTCGCCTGCTCGACCACATGACCACCTACGAGAACGTCGCGCTGCCGCTGCGCGTGCGCGGGCGCGAGGAGGCGAGCTACCGCACCGATGTCACCGAACTGTTGAAGTGGGTCGGGCTGGGCGAGCGCATGCACGTGCTGCCGCCGGTTCTGTCCGGCGGCGAGAAGCAGCGCGCGGCGATCGCGCGGGCGCTGATCGAGCAGCCGGAAATCCTGCTCGCCGACGAACCGACCGGCAATGTCGATCCGCCGCTGGCGCGACGGCTGCTGCGGCTGTTTATCGAGCTCAACCGTCTCGGCACCGCGGTGGTGATCGCCACCCACGACCTTGGCCTGATGGAACAGGTCGACGCGCGCCGCATGATCCTGGCCGGCGGAAGGCTGGACATCTATGACTGAACTGTCCGCCGAACATTTTGTGGAACGGGAGCAGGACGCCGAGGCGACCGAGGCAAAGCCCCGCGCCCAGCGCAGGATGGCGCCGATCGTGCCGGCGCAGAACATCGCCGGCCGGGCACTGGTCCTGGTCATCGCCATCATGACCTTCCTGTCCTGCCTGACTTTCGGCGCGGTGACGCTGGTGCGCGACACAGCGTCCGTCTGGGAGAACCAGATTTCACGCGAGGCGACCATCCAGATCAAGCCGGTCGACGGCCTCGACATGGAAGCAGCCCTTACCCAGGCCTCCCAGATCGCCGGGGAATTCCCTGGCGTCAAGACGACCCGGATCATCGACCGCGAGGCGACCGCGAGGCTCCTTGAGCCCTGGCTGGGCTCGGGGCTCAACATCGACGAATTACCCGTGCCGCGCCTGATCATCGTCACCATCGACGAGAACAGCCCGCCCGATTTCGCTGCCATGCGCGCCGCGATCACGCCGAAACTGCCGAGCGCATCGCTCGATGATCACCGCACCTGGGTCGACCGGCTGGTAGCGATGGCCCGCACCACGGTGACCATCGGCATTGCCGTGCTGGCATTGATGCTGTCGGCGACCGTGCTGACCGTGGTGTTCGCGACGCGCGGCGCCATGGCCGGCAACGGTCACATCATCGAAGTGCTGCATTTCGTCGGCGCCGAAGCACGCTTCATCGCGCGCGAATTCCGCCGGCATTTCCTGGTCACCGGCATGAAGGGAGCGGCGGCTGGCGGTGCCGCGGCAGTGCTCGTCTTCATCGTCTTTTCCTGGTGGTCGTCGCGCAATATGGCGACGCCGCAGGCCGACCAGGCGACCGCCCTGTTCGGCAATTTCGCCATCGGTTCGGCAGGCTATCTCGGTGTCGTGTTGATGGTGCTGGTGATCGGCGGACTGACGGCTGCCACGTCCCACGCCACCGTCGTTGCCTATCTCAGCGACATCGATGTCCGCCAGCCGGATGCAGGCTAATTCATGTCGCCCAAAAGTGGAACCGGTTTTGGGACAACGACATAGATAGGACAGGGTGATCACGGATGGAGAATTCACGTAACGCAAAGTGCGTCTTTTACCTACCCAAAGCCGCATTTCAGGATTAACCATATGGCGATGGACGCGCGGGATTCGACCGGTACGGCTGGGCAGATGCCAGTGGTGGTTGCCCGTTCGCATGGCCGCTCCACTGTGAGCCGTCTAAGAGCCGCGTTGCGCCTGTCCGCTCTCTCTGTCCTCATCCTCGCAACATTGTTTGCCGGCGGCTTCGGCTGGTTCGCCAATAAGGTCAGTCACCTGACCACGCCTGCCAATCCGGCCAAGGCGGACGCGATCATCGTGCTGACCGGCGGCCAGTCCCGCCTCGATGCGGCGATGGATCTGCTGGCGTCCGGCAAGGGCGAGCGGCTGCTGATCAGCGGCGTCCATCCTTCGGCCAGCCGTCGCCAGTTGCAGGCGGCGACCGGCGGCGACAAGAAGCTGTTCTCCTGTTGCGTCGACATCGACCGCGCCGCGCTCGATACGATCGGCAATGCGGAGGAAAGCGCCAAATGGGTCGAGAGCCACGCCTATGGCACGGTGATCCTTGTCACCAACAATTATCATATGCCCCGAAGCCTGCTGGAAATGGGCAGGCTGCTGCATGGCGCCAAGCTCGAGCCCTATCCGGTGGTCAATTCCAACCTCGACAATGGCGGCTGGCTGACCAAGCCGCGGGCATTGCGCGTGCTGTTCACCGAATACAACAAATATCTGCTGGCGCTGGCGCGGGGCATCGTGCCGGTCAAGCCGACGCCCAATGGCATAGCGCTGGCCGAAACAGCGGCCGGCGGCTGATTATTCCGCTGCGGCCGCGCCCGTATTTCCCCTGAGCCGTGCGATCTCCTGTTCAAGGCGCTCGATCCGCTTGTCCCGCTCGCCGAGTGCCGCCGCCACGTCGGCCGCCTCGAACCGTTGCGGAATATGCTGCGGGCAATTGGCATCCCAGGCCGAGACGGTGAACAGAATGACCTGCTCGGGGCGCGCCTTGTAGTCTTGCGGCATCAGTTTCGCCATCAGTTCGGCGTCGCTCTCGACGACCCGCGCCGTGCCCCAGACCTTGATGCGCTGGCGGTGCATATAGTCGATCAGGAACAGGAATGCCCTTGGATTGTCGGCCAGATTGCCCTGCGTGATGAACTGCCGGTTGCCGGAAAAATCTGCGAAGCCGATCGTATGTTCATCCAGCACCTTGAGGAAGCCGGCCGGCCCGCCACGATGCTGGACATAGGGCTGCCCCTCGCCGTTGGCGGTCGACAGGAAGACGCTGGTCTGCATTTCGATGAAGGCGGCAAGGTCCGGGGTGATGCCGGCCTGCCAGCCGCCACGCTCCTCGACGCGGGCATAGGACTGACGTGAGCCCTTGCGGGCCTGGATCGCCTTGACGGTCGGCGTGAAGGCGACGTCGCTGGTGAAAGCATGCGCGTTCATTGAAAGCTTCCTTACGGCAAGATGCTAAAGTCCGAGCTCCGACAGCGTCGGGTGGTCGTCCGGTCGCCGGCCGAGCGGCCAGTGATACTTACGATCGGCCTCGCCGATCGGCAGGTCGTTGATGCTGGCGATGCGCAGGCGCATCAGCCCGTGTTCATCGAATTCCCAGTTCTCGTTGCCGTAGCTGCGGAACCATGAACCGCTGTCGTCGCGCCATTCGTAAGCGAAACGCACGGCGATGCGGTTGCCGTGGAAGGCCCAGACCTCCTTGATCAGCCGGTAGTCGAGCTCGCGACTCCATTTGCGCGTCAGGAAGGCCTGGATGGCGTCGCGGCCTTGCAGGAATTCGGCGCGGTTGCGCCAGCGGCTGTCCTTGGTATAGGCG
>NZ_RZTF01000740.1:0-1389 GCF_004023175.1 Mesorhizobium sp. M7A.F.Ca.MR.362.00.0.0 | reverse complement strand
CGCCCGCCGTTCGCTCATCCCGAAGCCTTCCTTCAGGCGAGCGACAGCTTTCCGCCTGGCCGCGGGCGTCACCATTAATGGGATGGTCCGCCCCGTCCTCCCGCAGCATCATCTGGGCAGTCACAACAAAGGAGGTTGCAATGTCCCCACGCAATGCGCCGCGCCCTGCGGCCGTCTATGGTGTCGATATCGGCAAGAACATCTTCCACGTCGTCGGCTTGGATAGCGGCGGCGAGCCCGTCCAGCGAGTTCGCTTCCGACGCGATACGTTGATGAAGTTCTTTGAGCGGGCAGCGCCTGCAATCGTCGGGATGGAATCGTGCGCTGGATCGCAATGGATCGCCAGGAGGCTTCAGGCACTGGGGCACAAGGTTCGCCTGATCCCAGCGCAGTTCGTGAAGCCCTACGTCAAGTCGAACAAGAGCGACATCATCGATGCCGAAGCTATCGCTGAAGCCGCCACGCGGCCGACGATGCGATTTGCGGCGATCAAGAGCGAGGAGCAAGCCGACCTCCAAGCCGTGCATCGGGTGCGCGACCAGATGATCGGCACGCGAACCCGTCTGATCAACCAGATGCGAGCATTCTGCCTGGAATACGGCATCGCATTGAGACAGGGCGCCGGACTGTTCAAGCTCGACTTGCCACTGGTTCTCGATGACCTTTCGAATGACCTCTCGCCGGCAATGCGCAAACTGCTCGTGGACCTGTTCGCCGATCTGCGCCAGTTGGAGCAGCGCATCAACGACGTGACGAGGGAAATCGCAGCGATCGCAGACCGAGAAGATGTTGCCCGCCGGCTCATGACGATCCCCGGAATCGGAGCATTGGGAGCGACCGCGCTACTGGCGGCCGTCGGCACGGGATGCCAGTTCCAGAAGGCTCGCGACCTGGCCGCATGGCTGGGGCTGGTCCCTCGAGAATACTCGACCGGAGGCAAGCAGAAGCTACTCGGTATCAGCAAGCGCGGGAACCGCTACGTTCGCAAGCTGCTCGTTCATGGCGCGCGATCATGCTTCCGTCACCTGGATCGAAACCGGGATCGCCTGGGAAGCTGGCTTGATGGGTTGCAGAGCCGGATGCACCCGAACAAAGCTGTTGTCGCACTCGCCGCCAAGATGGCGCGCATTGTCTGGGTTGTCCTGACCAAGCCGGGAGCACTCTACGAACGCAGGACCCTGCTTTCGCCTGACGCTCCGGCTCGATTGCAAGGCTCGGGAATAGTGATGACGAAACAGTGGATCAGCATGCCGTAAGCCCTGTGCAAAAAAGCGGGCTTCGTGCCCGAACCATTTATTGGGAACGGCGTGCGCGGATCTCATCATGGCCTGGCTGCAACAGCAGTCCACTCGCGAGAGGCCGGATACATTTATGCAACTGGAACCGTCA
>NZ_RZTF01000739.1:0-1406 GCF_004023175.1 Mesorhizobium sp. M7A.F.Ca.MR.362.00.0.0 | reverse complement strand
CCCTATAGGTAGACCTTTTTAAGTGTCTACTCCATAGGGTACATTTTATAAGGTTCCCTTACCTTTTTTTATTACAGTTCTCGCAAATAAGGGTTCCTTCATTTTTTAAATATGCCTTTATGGATAGTCAACACTAAACTAGACAACTTTTTTAAGGTGTCCAAGTTTAAATTCAATTGGGCTAAGATAGCCTAATGTTCCATGGATACGTTTGTAATTAAACCAATTGATATACTGTTGAAGTTCTTTCTCTAATTCTTCAAGACTATCAAAATGACGTCCCTTGATAAACTCAGTTTTAATGATCTTAAACGTAGCTTCTGCTACTGCATTATCATAAGGGCACCCTTTCATGCTTAGCGATCGCTGGATATTAAATGTCGCTAATGCCTCGTCAATGAGCTTATTCTTAAACTCACTTCCTCGATCTGTATGAAACAGCTTAATATTACGTAAATCTGTTTTGATTGACGCTAACGCACGATAAACTAATAAAGCATTTTTATGCCGACCGGTACTATATCCAATAATTTCACGGTTAAAAAGATCAACAAATACACATATGTATTGCCATTTCTTATCGACTCTCACATATGTTAAATCACTTACTACGACTGATAATGCTTCGTCTTGTGTAAACTGACGATCAAGCTCATTTTTCTGTTCCGATTCGTTTGTCCCACTGGAATGTGCCTTGAATTGTGCTAGAGTATATGAAGACACCAGGCCTTGTTCTTTCATTATTCGTCCGATTCGACGTCTAGAAACAACCTTCCCACGTTTTGCTAGTTCCTTTTTGATTTTACGAGTCCCGTAGTTTTGGAAGCTCTCATGAAAAATCTCAATAATATCTGAAGTGATGTCATCTTCAGCCTGACGTTCTTTTGCTTCATAATAATAAGTACTTCTAGGTATTTTTAGGACTTTGCACATTGCTGATATCGAGTATTTGTGCTGGTTATTCTTAATCACATTTACTTTCGTCCTAGTATCAGCGCGGCTTGCTTTAAAATGTCATTCTCCATTTCTAATTGCTTATTTCGCTTTCTAAGTTCAGCTAGTTCCTTTTGTTCAGGTGTTAAATTGTCCTTTTCCTTGAAAGAACCAGAAGTCTGACTCTGACTCACCCACTTATCTAAAGACGAAGGAGTAAGGTCGTATTCTTTAATAATCTCTTTTCTAGGTTTGCCGCTGTTGTAAAGCTGCACAATCTGTTGTTTAAATTCCTCAGTAAATGCTCTGCGTTCTCTTTTAGTCATCGTAGATTCTCCTCGATTATATTATCTGTAGTCTACTTGACCTTAATTTTTCTGTCTAGTTCAGTGTAGCCGTTTCACTTCTTCATCTGGATGGAAAACGTTAAACAATACTTCTATAGCAAATAGTGGGCAACTAATAGCTAATAC
>NZ_RZTF01000738.1:0-1410 GCF_004023175.1 Mesorhizobium sp. M7A.F.Ca.MR.362.00.0.0 | reverse complement strand
TGCCCAGGGGCGCCAACTTGCTGTCGGCTTCCAGCAGATTGTGGGCAAATACACCCGTCTCGGAACCATAGAGACCGGGCGGGTTTTCAAAAGTCACCGGCAGCGCGCCAGCGCCCGGTACAAGCGGCCGTGCATCCGGCGTTGGCGGCACCAGCGAGCCGTCGGCTGCAATCATGCGATAGGGCGCCAGCGACGCCGCGGCGGCTTCGGCATTGGCGATGGCCGCGCCCTGGTTGCGCGACAGCTGCACGATGCGGCGCAGCATCTCGACGAAGCTGCCAGAGATCGGCAGGTTCGACCAGGTTGCCTCGGGGGTGACGTGGAACAGCACCAGCGTGCCCTTGCCTTTCTTCAGTCCGGTGACCAGCGGCGTGCCGTCGGCAAGGGCCGCCCAGGTGCGCTCGACGATATCGGATGTCGGCTCGGCCAGCACCTGCCTGCTGACGGTGACCTCGGTCGGCGGCGCCAGATCGGCGAACGGGCCGGCCTTGGGGAATTCGGTGACCGGCTGCGGCGACGTCCATGACAGCGCGCCGCCGAGCGACCGCTCGCCGGTGCGAAGGCGGACGGGCAGCAAATCGTCGTCATCGCCCGCGGTGGCCAGCCGCGAACCGGCGAAACGCACCAGCGTGCCGCCATTGTCGACCCAATCGACAAGTCTCTGCCGGACCTGTCCGGGAATGGTGCCGATATCGGCCATAACGATCATCGCGGGCTTCTGGTCGAGGATTTGCGGGATGGCGTCGGCAAGATCGGCGCTGGAGGGTTCGACCAGATCGGCGAAGGGCTGCAGCGCCCGCCTGATGTAGTAGAGCGGCGACAAAAGCGGCTGTGCCTGGTCGGCCTCGGCCTGCGACAATAGACCGACGCGGCGGCGCTTGGAGCTTTCGTCGAGGACGCGGACCGCACCGGCCTGCCGCTCGCCGTCGAGCGCGATGGAAGCGAAGTCGTTGCGCAGCTCGAACGGCACCGCCATGGTGCCGGTGGCGGTGGTTTCGCCAGGCGAAAAGGTCAGCGTCGCATCGGCGATGCGGCGGCCCTTGTCATCGAAGGCGCCGGCGGTGACCTGAGCCGGGGCAGGGTCGCCCGGCGCGCGGATGGCGGTCAGTGCAAAGCCGTCGACCTGGTTGTCGGCGGCGGTCAGGCCGGTCAGCGACAGCCTGTCCGCGGTTGCCCAGACGACACGCGCGGCATTTTTCGACAAAAGCGTGTTGAAGGCGGCTTCATCGCCCTTTGCCGCCAGGCCGTCGGCAAGCACGGCGACGCTGGCCCCGGGCAAGGTCTCCAGCACGCCGGCCACGCGGGCATAGATGGCGGGCCGGTCGGTCGGGATCGGCCGCGGCTTGGCGGCGCGCAGCCGGTCAAGCGCGGTGGCGGCATCGAACGGGCCGACCTCGGCATTGGCCTTTT
>NZ_RZTF01000737.1:0-1415 GCF_004023175.1 Mesorhizobium sp. M7A.F.Ca.MR.362.00.0.0 | reverse complement strand
GTTCCATGGTGCCTTCGCCAACCCTGCTTGCCGGCCTGTTCGACCTGACGCCCGCAGAGGCGCGGCTGGCGGCCTCCCTTGCGCAAGGGCGGCCGTTGAAGGAGGCAGCGGCAAGCTCCAACGTCACCGTCAAAACCAGCCGCACCTATCTCGAACGGATCTTCGCCAAGACCGGGACACGGCAACAAAGCCAGCTTGTCGCCTTGTTGAAGAGCGCGGAGCCGTTCCGATGAGCGGCGGCCTGATCGAAGCGATTTACGAGGCGGCTTTCGTTCCCGAGCTCTGGCCCGGCACGACCGGTTCCGCCTGCGGAGAGTTCCAACTGATTGTCGCTGATGCAGAACCGCGGCCGTTGAAGGATGCGGCGTCCGATCTGACCATCACCGTGAAAACCGGCTGCACCTATCTTGAGCGGATATTCGCCAAGACACGAACCCGCCAGCAAAGCCAGCTTGCCGCCTTGGTGAAGAACGCGGAGTTGGTAGCGCAGCCAACGAGGCACAAGTGACTTCCGATCTGGCCGACCGCATCTACGAGGCTGCATTCGTGCCGGAGATGTGGCGCGACGTCCTGGAGCAGTTGAGCAGCGAGTCCAACTCGGCTGCCGCCTCGCTTGTCCTGTTCGATGACCGAGCCCCGCCAAAATTCATCGCGACCGATTTGATCTCGCCAGTGCTGGAGGCTTTCGACGCTGCCAATGGATGGCAGAAGAGCGAGGAGGTGCAACTCCTATTCTCGATGACCCCGCCTTCGGCTTTTGTCTACGACGCCGATTATTTCCCCGCCGGAGCTCTGGCAAGCAATCACCTGCGCCTCGATCGCACCCGGCCGCTGGGGATTGGCGGACAGATTGGTTCGTTCATCGTCATGCCGACGGGGGAAATGGCACTGTTTTCGACCGAGCGCTGGCGCGACAACGATCGTCCTTCGGCAGACGATCTCGCGCGAATGAACGCGCTGCGGCCGCATCTGGCGCGTGCCAGCCTGATTGCGGCGAGGCTCGGGCTTGAGCGCGCGCAAGGAACAGTTGCGGCAATGGAAAGAATGGGACTGCCGGCTGCTGTCCTTTCATCCAATGGACGCGTGCTGGCTACCAACCCGCTGCTTGAGGCCATGCCCGCGATGTTCCTGCCGGTCGCCTTCGGCAGCATGGCGATTGGCGATGTGCAAGCAGACCTTTTGTTTCAGCAAGCCATCGCCGCCGTGCGCAGCGAGATCGAACCCTCGGTCCGATCAATCCCGGTACCCGCGCGACAAGACAGGCAGTCGATCATCGTCCATGTCCTGCCGCTGCTCCGTTCGGCGCATGATATCTTTTCGGGGGGCGACATCCTGATCGCCGCGACGGCGGTGAGCGCCAGTTCCATGGTGCCTTCGCCAACCCTGCTTGCCGGCCTGTTCGACCTGACGCCCGC
>NZ_RZTF01000736.1:0-1420 GCF_004023175.1 Mesorhizobium sp. M7A.F.Ca.MR.362.00.0.0 | reverse complement strand
AGACAGCGTCCGTGATGAGCAGCGCCGAGTCTTGAGTGATGGACACGCGGATTGCACTAATCGCGGCAGCGGCGGTGCCGGATCCCACACAGGTCTGGGATGGCGGCGCCGGTCGCGGTTGCCCAAACCCGCCCATAGTATGCGCGTTCCATCCTTCTCGCCCCCTTGGAGTTGAGCGGCGCAGCGTCGAGGTCCCGCGTTGGGTGCCGATAGCAGATCGCCGGTTCGACCTTGGTAGCACTGGATTCATCCCGAGGGCGTCATCGATCGGTGCCCAGTCGATCAGCATGACAAGTGCATCCAGCAAGTACGGCTTACCGCGTTCAAGTACGAAGCCGAACTTCTCCTGACCGATGCCCGGTTGCAGGTCAAGGTAAGCCACCTCCTCAAGTCATCAAACTGCTTTGGGGACTTGTTGCAACAAATATGCGATAGGACCTGCAATATCTGCTTCGTTCACGTGAAGGTCAGCAATTCGCAGCTAGATGGCTGTCGCCGATCCCCACTTTAAAGGTTCGCATTGACGCACCGTTCTGTCTTCTCCCCGTCATTTGCCGTTCCGCTAGGTTCGCCCTTGACAAATCCGCAAAGGTGTTGCAACAAATCACATCACTTGTAAAGGGCGGTTTAGGGCGCTGAAGGGTTCCCCCCGACGGCGTCGCCATCGATCGAGTGCTGACCACCTATTGTCTGGGTCTACCTATTACGCAATGCATGACCTCAATAATTGGGATTAATCGCATGTCTGAAATGTCGCAACCCGGTCGTATTATTGTCGCCCGCCTTTCCACGAATCCAATAGGTGGAACCCAGTAGTTACCGGGGAAGAGCTCTTCGCTCTCCTTAAGAGAGCAGCTACGGCTGTGGGATAAAACGCAGAGAAATCAAGAATAGAGGAGGAATAAACTATGACAATTACTCGACGCGACATGATGAAGGCAGGTATGGCCGCTGGGACGGCGCTAGCAATACCATCGATCCTTCGGGCGCAGACATCACCAGATGCCGCTCGGACGATTCGGATGGTAATGTCAGATCTGACTGTCTTCGATCCTCTCTTGTCCATTTCTGACCAGACCTACATGCATAGCCTTGCGGTCTACGACACGCTATTTGGACTCGACGCCAAGCTTGTGCCGCAACCGCAAATGGTCGGAAAGTGGGATATTTCCGAGGACAAAAAAACCTATACGTTCGAACTCCGAGATGGCCTACGATTCCATGACGGCACTCCCGTTACTGCGGCGGACTGCGTAGCATCAATCCGTCGCTGGGGCCAAGTCGATGGTGGTGGAAAACTGATTATGGAGCGGACCAGCGATATCGCAAAAAGAGACGAAAAAACGTTCACCATCGCTCTCAAGGAACCGTTGGGGATTCTGCTCGACTTGCTGGCGGGTGGGACAAATTTTCTTTCTAT
>NZ_RZTF01000735.1:0-1425 GCF_004023175.1 Mesorhizobium sp. M7A.F.Ca.MR.362.00.0.0 | reverse complement strand
GCTGCAGGCCATTGATCACCGCTCCGGCGATCTTCTGGATTTCCGGCGACAGCCCACCGAAAGACAGCGCGCCGCCATTGAGGATCGATCCGAAGCTCGGCGCTTGCGCAATCGACATATTGGCGCCCAGGCCCATTTGGCCGATGCCGAGAGAGCCGTTGCGGCTGCCGGTCAGGGCTTGCAGGATTTGATTGCTCTTCTCGAGGATGTCCTTGTTGGAGCCCATGATCGAATTGGTATTGTCGGCGTTCTGGCGGGCAATGTTCAAATTCGCATTGTCGATGACGGCGATTTGCGCGTGAGCGACGCTGGACAGAAGTGTTACACATGCCGCGAAAGCGATTTTTCTCACATAAGCCTCCTATTCCTGGATTGCTTCGATCACACGTGCCGCGCCGGTCGGGTCGGCGTTGATCTGCACTGACGGCGTGGTTCCCGAACCGCTCTCGGCGCTTCGGCTGGCACAGGGCAGCCATTGGCTGCTATCGAGGCGCAGCCGTTGCAGCTCGGCCGGGTCGCATGAAAATGGATTTGGGGATCCAGCTTGCGGTGGCGTGATGGCCCGCGCGGTCTGCGAGGCTCCGACGTTGTTCAACGAAAGAAACTGACCGAGCAGGGTAGTGAAGTCAGAGGCTTGGTTGATATATTGGCCGGTGACGCCGGCATTCAGACTTCGGGCGGACGAGTTGAGCTCCCAGGCGCCTTTGTATTCGCCAACTTGTCCGACGCCGCCGATAAGCGCGTCGATCTGCGAGGAATTGGCCGTCATCTGTGCGGAGCTGGTGTTGAGGCCGGCGGCGGCTTTGGAGACGGAATGGAGAGCGCCGCTTTGAGCGGCGCCGCCCGGTCCGCTCGAGGTCACGATGCTGATCGCCGGTGGGGCCGCGGCCGGCGCCTGTCCGCTGGAGACGTAATTCTCGAAGGTGCCGTGCCATCGGCCGACGCCCGACGCCCACTCAGCCTGTTCGGCGGCATTCGAGCCGTTATAGAAACTCGCGAGGCAGCTGTAGTTGCTGGCGCCACATTGTGCGACGCCTTTGCCGAGATATTTGACGCCGCCCTCGATGTTCTGCTCGTTGATGTCGCGATCGAAGCCGAGCTGCCTGCCCGTTCCCTTTGTCAGTTGCATCACGCCCTTGACGCCGGTGTGCGAGCCGGCACAGCTGTCGAAGCGGGATTCCTGGTAGGCGACCGACAGCGCAAGGCCCTCCGGAACGCCATATTTTTGCGCATAGTAACGGATGAGCTTTGCGTTTTCGGCGTCGCGGCTCAGCGCCTCGCCAGGGGAGCGGCTGAACATTTGCGACC
Source organism: Mesorhizobium sp. M7A.F.Ca.MR.362.00.0.0 (assembly GCF_004023175.1). NCBI lineage: Bacteria > Pseudomonadati > Pseudomonadota > Alphaproteobacteria > Hyphomicrobiales > Phyllobacteriaceae > Mesorhizobium > Mesorhizobium sp. M7A.F.Ca.MR.362.00.0.0. The sequence goes on along the minus strand of NZ_RZTF01000735.1, from coordinate 117 downwards.
TGTACTTGTTCGTATAGGTGCAGACGAGGCTCTTTTTCTTCTCCTTCTCGTCGGATTTGGTTTCCTGCGATTTTGCGCTGTGCTCTTCGTCCTGCGCGCGCTTGTCCAGGTTGGGAC
>NZ_RZTF01000734.1:0-1430 GCF_004023175.1 Mesorhizobium sp. M7A.F.Ca.MR.362.00.0.0 | reverse complement strand
CGAATCGCCTGTCTTTTCGGTGCCAAAGAAGAATTAGAGGCACGCGGCAGCGTTCCCTCCCCCTTGTGGGAGGGTTAGGGTGGGGGTCCTCTTCGAAAGAATCCATATGCGATGTGGGAGAGTGACAACTGATGCAAAATGCCTGCCGCAATGCTTGCGCAAGTGCCGCCGAACAGGCCAGTTTGCGCCTGAAGAATCGGTGAGAGCGCGATGACCATCCACACCATCAAGGCCCGGGGCATTTCGGTTTCGCTCGACCTCACGGTCGGCCACATCGCCGACATGGTCGTCGAGAGCGGCGGACGGCAGCTGAAGCCGCTGCATCGCGCGCCCTGGGTCGATGCGGGCGAGACGCTGCCGGACAATCTGCCGGAAGGTACGGTTCGGCTGTCCGGCGATTTTCTCTGCGCGCCGTTTTCGCGCAGCGATGTCGAGGAGGCGCCGCTGCATGGCTGGCCGGCCAACAGCGCCTGGGATGTGGTCGATAGTGCTGCTACAGGGGATGGCTGGCGAGCCGTCTACCGCCTGCGGCACAAGGTGATGGGCGCTTCGGTCGACAAGATCCTGACGCTGCGCGACGGCCATCCCTTCCTCTACCAGGAGCATAAGTTTTCCGGTGGCCATGGTGCGATTTCGGTCGCGCATCACCCGATGATGGCGATGACGGGCGGCGGCAGGCTGGCCTTTTCGCCGAAGCGGTTTGCCGCGACGCTGGACGACCCGCTGGAGCCGGATCCCGCACGCGGCCGCTTCCTGCTGGCCTATCCGGCACGATCCGCCGATCTCGGCCGTTTTCCCGCCGCAGGCGGCGGCACGCTCGACCTGACGGAATACCGCATGGATGACCGCCGCGAGGATTTCCTCACGCTGGTCGAGACGGATCATGGCGGACCGGGCTGGACCGCGCTTGCGCGCCAGGCCGAGGACGATCTGGTGCTGGTGCTGAAGAACCCGGCCGAGCTGCCGATCACCATGCTGTGGTTCAGCAATGGCGGGCGCGACTACGCCCCATGGAGCGGTCGCCACCTGGGCGTGCTCGGCATCGAGGATGGCCGCGCCGCCGTCGGCCATGCCGCCTCGATCGGCGACAACTGGCTGAGGCGCGAAGGGGTGGCGACCGCCTTTGCGCTGGACGAAAGCCAAAGCGTTTCCTTTCGCCATGTCATCGGCGCCATACCGCTATCTGGCGGCGAGCCACCGCAGGAGCTCACGACGGCGGATGGCCGCATGCGGCTGACGGCCGGTGGCGCGGCGCGGGAGGTTTCCTTCGACAGCGATTTCCTGCGCATTGGCCAGCCAGCGGCTGCCTGAACGAACAGCACAGTTGACTTCTGTTCGTTCAAGGGTTCCCATCAATTGCCAAAGTTGGCGCCGCCCCTCACCTGCCTGCCGGCATCCTCTCCCCGTATAGTGACGGGGAGAGGGGCGCT
>NZ_RZTF01000733.1:0-1433 GCF_004023175.1 Mesorhizobium sp. M7A.F.Ca.MR.362.00.0.0 | reverse complement strand
CGACGGCAAAGGCCCTTCCTGCGGGCTACAGGCCGGGCTATGACGCCGCGCGCGGCATCGGCCGCGTCGCGGCAATGATCCGCAGCGCACGATATCAAGGCGAGACTGCCGCTGCTTGCCTGACAAGGCTCGGGCCGGCCGGTATCGCCGAGGCTTACCGACAGGCCCAAACTGAAAGACGGAAATGAGCATGGCCGCCTACGACTACATCCATGACGGCACGGCGATCTATGAGCGCTCCTTCGCCATTATCCGCGCCGAGGCTGATCTTTCGCGCTTCTCCGAGGCCGAGGCCGATGTCGCTATCCGCATGATCCATGCCTGCGGCCAGGTCGAAGCCGCCAGGCACTTTGTGTTCTCCACCGATTTCGTTGCCGCTGCTCGCACCGCTTTGGCGGCCGGCGCGCCGATTTTCTGCGACGCGGAAATGGTCTCGCATGGCGTCACCCGCGCCAGGCTGCCGGCCGGCAACGAGGTGATCTGCACCTTGCGCGACCCGCGCACGCACGACATTGCCAAGGAAATCGGCAACACCCGTTCGGCCGCCGCGATCGATTTGTGGGGCGAGCGCATGGCGGGCTCGGTGGTTGCCATCGGCAATGCACCGACCGCGCTGTTCTATCTATTGGAAAAACTGCGCGATGGCGCGCCGAAGCCTGCGGCCATCATCGGCATGCCGGTCGGCTTCGTCGGTGCTGCCGAATCGAAGGACGCGCTGGCCGAGAATTCCTACGGCGTTCCCTATGCCATCGTGCGTGGCCGTCTCGGCGGCAGCGCCATGACCGCCGCAGCGCTCAATTCATTGGCGAGGCCGGGCCTGTGAACGCGCTTCCCAAAGGCCGTCTCGTCGGCGTCGGCACCGGTCCCGGCGACCCCGAACTGCTGACCCTGAAAGCCGCGCGGGCCTTGGCGGAAGCCGATGTCGTGGCCTATTTCGCCAAGCGCGGCAACAACAGCAATGCGCGCGCCATCGTCGAAGCGCAGTTCCGGCCTGAAATGACGGAATTGCCGCTGCTCTATCCCGTCACCACCGAAATCGACAAGGACCACGACGACTACCGCTCGCAGATCACGGCTTTCTACGAGGAGTCCGCCGAGAAGGTCGCCGAGCACCTTCAGGCAGGCAGGATGGTTGCGGTGCTGTCCGAGGGCGACCCGCTTTTCTACGGCTCCTACATGCATCTGCATGTGCGCCTCGCCCATCGCTTCCCGACCGAAGTTATTCCCGGCGTCACCGCCATGTCCGGCTGCTGGTCGCAGACTGGTGTTCCGATCGTCCAGGGCGACGATGTGCTGACGGTGCTGCCCGGCACGATGAGCGAGTTCGAGCTGACGCGCCGGCTGGCTGACACCGATGCCGCCGTCATCATGAAGGTCGGCCGCAACCTGCCAAAGATCAGGCGGGCGCTGGAGGCTACGGCCAAGCTGTCGCG
>NZ_RZTF01000732.1:0-1439 GCF_004023175.1 Mesorhizobium sp. M7A.F.Ca.MR.362.00.0.0 | reverse complement strand
CCTACAACGAACCCTACAACCTGGCCCGGCTGTTTGCTTCTGTTGATCATCTAAGCGGCGGGCGTGCCGGTTGGAATATTGTCACGACGGGCGATGCGTCCGCAGCGTTGAATTTCGGCTTTGACCGACATCCAACCCACGCCGACCGTTACGAGCGCGCAAGCGAATTTGTTGATGTGGTGACTAAGCTCTGGGACAGCTGGGAGGACGCCGCGCTAATCGCGGACCGGCAGTCCGGTATATTTGCCGACACCGACAAGATCCATCCAATCAACCACATCGGAAAATATCATCGTGTGAAGGGACCGCTCACGCTTCCGCGTTCTCCGCAGGGCCGTCCGGTCTACGTCCAGGCAGGTTCGTCGCAAGACGGACGGTCATTCGCAAGCCGCTATGCCGAGGCGATATTTACAGCACATCAGACACTCGGCAACGCGCAGGAATTTTATGCCGACATCAAAGCGCGCGTGAAGTCGGTTGGCCGCAACCCTGACCACGTCAAGGTCTTGCCCGGCATCAGCCCCTTCATCGGTTCCACCGAGGCGGAAGCCCGCGCGCTGCATGACGAGTTCAACGAGCTGACGCAGCCGGAATATTCTCTTCACCAGCTACGCCGCATCGTAGACGCCGACCTTTCCAGCTGCGATCTGGACGGGCCATTTCCGCGCGAGCTTATCCGCATCGAGGGCGAGCGTGGTGCGAGCAGCCGCTTCCACGTCGTACTCGACATCATCGAGCGCGAGAATCCAACCATCCGCCAGTTGCTCCACCGCCTCGCCGGGGCGCGCGGCCATTGGGTCCAGGCCGGGACGCCCGAACAGATCACCGACAAGATCCAGGAATGGTTCGACAATGGCGCCGCGGACGGCTTCAATATCATGCCGCCGTATCTGCAGGGCGGGTTCGACATATTCGCCGAGGAAGTGGTGCCGCTCTTGCGCAAGCGCGGACTTTTCCGGCACGACTATGACGGGGCTACGCTGAGGGACCATTTCGGTTTGCCGCGCCCGGAAAATACGTTCAGCCGGCCGCACCGCCTGAGCCACCTTCGCATCGGGCATTCAACCTCAAAGCGTTACGCCAACACATAATAGTTTGTGGGGCCGCCAGGGAGACCCGCGCGATCATGACAGCCGCCATTTCCGCGTATCGCGACCCGACTGCCGGCACGGCTCCGATCAGGTCCCTTGCGAATTATCGGCGGCGGTGCCAGCTGCGTCCTGATGGCCGCGCTTGAGGAGATTCGGGCCGGACGGGTCTACGACTGCCGGCCTGATCGCGGATCCGGGCAAGAGCACCCACCCCCCCTGATCCGGTCCCTGCTCGCCACAGGTCTGGCGCGGACGGATAGGCTTCACCTCGACATCGCCACCGATGGCGCACTGATCAACCGGGATGGAAGGCACAGCGACTTGTTGTACGTGTTGGCCCCTTATACG
>NZ_RZTF01000731.1:0-1445 GCF_004023175.1 Mesorhizobium sp. M7A.F.Ca.MR.362.00.0.0 | reverse complement strand
CTGTATGGTGAAGCGCGAGACGGCGCCGGCGCCGAGCGCGACGATGACGCCGGCGATCAGGCCGCCGATGGTCATCGGCAGGATCTCCAGCCCATAGAACAGGAAGCCGGCGGCCGCACCGGGCAGGATTGCATGCGCCATCGCGTCGCCCGACAGGCTCATGCGCCGCAGCATCAGGAAGACGCCGATAGGGCAGGCGCCGAGCGACAGCATCAGCGAACCGATCAAAGCCCGCTGCATGAAGCCGAAATCGGCGAAGGGCGCGATGACAAGGCCGTAAAGCATGTCCATCAGGCAGCCCTCGGTCCGACGCCATGTTGGCGGTCGTGATCGTGGCCATGGTGATCGTCACCATGAGCGTCCTCGCCCGGCTCGCACCAGGGTGCATTTTCTTCCCAAGCTTCGTGGAAGCGGCGGGCGCGCAACAGGTTGTCAGGTTTCAGCGTTTCCCTGGTTTCGCCCCAGGCGATCGGCTGGCGGGCGAGAAGCAGCGTTTCGGGGAAATTCTGCCGCACCAGGTCCAGATCGTGGACGACAACCATGATGGTGCGTTCCTCGCCGTGCCAGTGCTTGATCAGGGCAATGAGGTCGCCGACCGTCTTGGCGTCGACGGCGTTGAAGGGTTCGTCGAGCAGGATGAGGTCGGCGTCCTGCAGCAGGACGCGCGCAAACAGCGTGCGCTGCAACTGGCCGCCCGACAGCGTGTCGATCGGGCGCTTTTCAAAGCCGCCGAGGCCGACCGCCATCAGCGCCTTGCTGACGTCATCGCGATCTTCCTTGGTGTAGCGGCCAAGCAGGCCGCGTCGTGGCCACAGGCCGAGCGAAACCAGATCGACCACGCGCGCTGGAAAAGAGCGGTCGAGCTCCGATTGCTGCGGCAGATAGGCGGCACGTACACCGGGCGCGCGGATAACCTCGCCGGCCATTGGCTTCAGGACGCCGACAATGCCTTTCATCAGCGTCGATTTGCCGGAGCCGTTGGCGCCGACCACAGCGGTCAGCGAGCCCTTGCGGATGGTGCCGTCGAGATGATGGATCGCCGGATGGCTGCCATAGCCAAGCGTCAGGTCGCGGAATGTCAGGCAGGTATTTGTCATTCTGCGATCCGTAGGCGGCGAAATCCGGCTGCTGGCAGCGGCCGATTGGATATGTGATGTTATTACATTAGTCAACAAGCCAATCCGGCGGAATTGCGGCCGCAGGGTCAACTTGCCGTGTGTGCATGCCATATGCCGTTGGCCCAAGGGGATTCGACCTGGCGACCTTGCCCCAAGCCGGCCGCGACTCTAAAGAAGCGCAACCGTCACAGGAAGGAACCATCCAATGAGCATTCGTCGCATCGATGTCGGCCCGCGCATGAGCCAGATCGTCATCCATGGCAATACCGTCTATCTGGCTGGTCAGGTCGGCCAGCCAACCGGCAACGTCGCTTCGCAGACCAGGGA
>NZ_RZTF01000072.1:1280-20903 GCF_004023175.1 Mesorhizobium sp. M7A.F.Ca.MR.362.00.0.0 | reverse complement strand
TTCAAATCCGGCCGAAGCCGGTCGCCGCTTAGGGCTCGGATTGTTCACGGTCGACGATTTGATGCGGTAGTCGCCTATGAGCGGTCAAAACGAACGCAGCTGGTTCGCCGATCGACCAAACGGCGAGCGCACTGTGCTTTGCTCAGACCGCCACCGAGTGCCTCGCCGTTCCCCCTTTGAAATATGTATCGAACTTGGCCGCGATGGTTCGAATGAAGGGGCGACTTTCAGTCCGTACGAGGAAACTGTCACCATCGAATTCAAGCGCTCGGGCAGGATCGTGGAGTGCGATGGACCTCGAGCGATGAAGGAGCTGCTCGCCGGCTTTGCCGAACCGCTCCACCAGGTCGACTGCCGAGAAGGCAAAATCACACATCAGCCGCTCGATGATCCAGCCACGGACGCGATCGTCGTCGGAAAGGGCAACGCCGCGGACGGCAGCCAACCCGCCATCCGCAACCATGCGCCCGTACCCGGCAGTCGAAGCCATGTTCTGCACGTAGCCTTGGCGAAAACGACCGATGGACGAAGGGCCAAGTCCGATCAGTGTCGGGCAGCGATCCTCAGTGTAGCCCTGAAAATTGCGATGCAAAACCCCTGCGCGGGCCGCTATGGCCAGCGCATCGTCGGGCTTCGCGAAATGATCGAGTCCTATTGCCTCATATCCCTTGGCGACAATTGCCCGCGCCGCGAGTTGAGATTGGGCGAAACGCTCAGTGGGACTCGGCAGCCATGCCTCGTCGATCATCGTCTGATGCTTCTTGAACCAGGGCACATGTGCGTAGCCGAACAGGGCCATCCGGTCTGGCTCCAAGGTCAGTGCCTGCGCCACCGTGGAACAGATCGTCTCGCGTGTCTGATTCGGGAGCCCGTAGAGCAGGTCCAGATTGACCGATTCGACGCCCCGCGAACGAACCCCGTCGACGACTGCCTTGGTCTGCAAAAAACTCTGCTCACGATTAATTGCTTTTTGCACTTGCGGATCGAAATCCTGCACGCCGAGGCTCGCCCGCGTTACGCCGATTTGAGCAAGTGCATCAAGGCGCGCCTTGTCCATGTCGTTGGTTTCGATTTCGATGCTGACCGTAGCATCCGGGAGAAGGTCGAAGCTGTCCCGCAAGGCCGCTCCAAGAGCAACCATATCATCGGGCCTCAGAATAGTTGGCGAACCGCCACCGAAGTGGATTGCACGGACATGTGCCTTGCCGCTCACCAGACCGGCAATCGTGACGATTTCGGCATTCAGCGAGCGCAGATAAGCGGCCACCGGCTCATATTGGTGCGTCTGCTTGGTGTGGCAGGCGCAGAACCAGCAGAGCTTGTCGCAGTAAGGAATGTGCAGGTACAGCGAGATTTCGTCGCCGCTTTCCAGCGTCTCCAACCAGCCACGGTAAATGGCAGCATCGATCCCCGAATGGAAATGCGGCGCCGTCGGATAGCTGGTGTAGCGTGGGACGTTCTCGCTGAGTTTGACAGCTATTTCCGATTGCATCTCGCGTTCACCGTGTTGCCCGCCGGAACACTGCACGCATCGCTGAAGCAGACCCTGATCTCGATCAGCCGCGCTCATGGACAAACCGCCGCAGGATTTCTCTACCCTGGATGGGTATCCTGCCGGCAGTTAGGATCGGGTAAGGCGAACGCATGACCTTTCGGCAAGACATTCATAGTTCCGGCATTCCTGTTCTTTGCTTCCCTTGCGAGGCACGGCGTCGCGGTGTCTGCGGTGCGCTCGATCCAGACAATTTGGTTGGGCTCGCCAAGACTTGCTCGCGTCGCCGGATCGAGTCAGGAATGGAGTTGACCGGCGAGGCACAGAACGTCGACAGCTACTCCAACGTGCTTTCAGGCGTGGTAAAGCTATCAAAGAGCCTGTCGGATGGGCGCCAGCAGATCGTCGGTCTCCAGTTTGCACCGGATTTTCTGGGACGTCCTTTCAAGGAGGAAAGCTCGATCAATGCGGAAGCGGCAACAGCAGTCACGCTGTGTTCGTTTCCGCGAGCGGCCGTCGAACGGATGATGAAGGCGTCACGGGAATTCGAGCATCGCCTGCTCAAACAGACGCTGAATGAACTCGATGAGGCGCGCGAGTGGATGGTGACGCTGGGGCGCAAGACAGCTCCGGAAAAGGTGGCGACTTTTCTCCTCATGATGGCCCGGAATATCGATTCCAGTCTCGATGCGGCTTCCGGGTCGGCCTCCTTCGATCTGCCGCTGACGCGTGCCGAAATGTCTGATTTCCTTGGAATCACCAGCGAGACCGTGAGCCGCCAACTGACGCGATTGCGGGCTGACGGGGTGATTCGGATTGAGAACGCACGCCATGTGACGGTGGACAGCATAAGCCGTCTGGAGAAGCGCTGTGGCGGCGGACGCGAGCGGCCCTAAGCGGCGAGGCCATGTCGCATGACTCCGGGGCGGGCCGTGTTTGCCTTTTAATGCGATGTCGCCGCGCCTTCGACGAAGCGGCGTCACGGTTGTCGAGACAAACAGCTTTCGGGCTTTGATAGGAACGTGACCAATCGCCAGGTGTGTTTCGGCACATACCGGCGAAGCATGGTCCTTAATCTGCCACGGCTCGGCGGAACGATCGCGTTCGTTTCCAATGGGATCCGAACAACGTTTGGCAGGGCATCGGCAATAGCATCCAACGCGCGCAGAGCCTCAGCTTTCGCCTCAGCGATCGCGTCTGCGCCCGCCCAACCCAGGGAACGCCTTCCATGAGGGAGTGAGCCCGCGCTGCGTTCCTCGTTCATTCGCCACCTGCTGATTGCGCCGCACAAAATCGTGCGGCCTGACATAGATCAGGGCGAGGGGGCGGCGGCTGCGCGATTAGTGCGCTGCGGATTTGGCATCCACCAGATTCGAGATCGGGATCTGCAATGAAATTCGGCACAGAGATCGTCCTTCTAAGCGTGTTCGCTTTTGCGGCCCTGGTGGCCGCCGGCTTCGGCGTGGATGAACCTTTCCGCCGACACATGTGGGTGTTGTTCTTCGCAGTGGCTGGTTTCACTGCGATCCTGTTGCGCAACACGGAGTTCAGGCCAGCAGCTCCGATTGACCCATCCGCTTACATGGATGGTCCGATCCGCTACGGCGCGATCGCCACCGTGTTCTGGGGTGTCGTCGGCATGCTGGTCGGCGTGGTGATCGCGCTGCAGCTCGCCTACCCCGATCTCAACATCCAGCCCTGGTTCAATTTCGGTCGTTTGCGGCCGTTGCACACATCCGGTGTCGTTTTCGCCTTCGGCGGCAACGCGCTGCTTTGCACGTCTCTGTATGTCGTGCAGCGCACCTGCCGCGCGCGCCTCTTCGGCCGTGATCTCGCCTGGTTCGTCTTCTGGGGCTACCAGCTGTTCATCGTCATGGCCGCGACCGGCTACCTGCTCGGCATCACCGAGGGCCGCGAGTACGCCGAACCCGAATGGTATGTGGATGTCTGGCTGACCATCGTCTGGGTCGCCTACCTCATTCTGTTCCTTGGCACGATCCTGAAGCGCAAGGAACCGCATATCTACGTGGCCAACTGGTTCTACCTGTCGTTCATCGTGACCATCGCGATGCTGCATGTGGTCAACAACCTGTCCATACCAGTCTCGTTCCCGGGCTCCAAGAGCTACTCCGCCTTTTCAGGGGTCCAGGACGCCTTGACGCAATGGTGGTACGGCCACAACGCGGTCGGCTTCTTTCTCACCGCCGGCTTCCTCGGCATGATGTATTATTTCGTGCCCAAGCAGGCGAACCGGCCAGTCTATTCGTACCGGCTGTCGATCGTCCATTTCTGGGCTATCATCTTTCTCTACATCTGGGCCGGGCCGCATCACCTGCACTACACCGCCTTGCCCGATTGGGCGCAGACGCTCGGCATGGTGTTCTCGATCATGCTGTGGATGCCGTCCTGGGGCGGCATGATCAACGGCCTGATGACGCTGTCCGGCGCCTGGGACAAGCTGCGCACCGATCCGATCATCCGCATGATGGTGATGGCCGTCGCCTTCTATGGCATGTCGACCTTCGAAGGCCCCATCATGGCGATCCGGGCGGTCAATTCGCTGTCGCATTATACCGACTGGACCATCGGGCACGTCCATTCGGGTGCGCTCGGCTGGGTCGGCATGATCTCGTTCGGCGCGATCTACTACATGGTCCCGAAGCTCTGGAACCGTCAACGGCTCTACTCGCTGAGGCTCGTCACCTGGCACTTCTGGCTGGCGACACTCGGGATCGTCGTCTACGCCGCGGTGATGTGGGTGTCCGGCATCATGCAGGGCCTGATGTGGCGCGAATATGGCGAGCAGGGCTTCCTGGTCTACTCCTTCGCCGAAACCGTCGCCGCCATGCACCCCTACTATGTCCTGCGCGCCATCGGCGGCGCCATGTACTTCTCCGGCGCCCTGATCATGGCCTGGAACATCACCAGGACCATCCTCGGCCACCAGCGCGAGGAGGAGCCGATGCCGAGCCCCGTCGCCATCCGACCTGCGCGATCAGGAGCCAGGTAATGGGCTTGATGGACAAACACGCAATCATCGAGAAGAACGCCACGCTTCTTCTCGTTGGCTCGCTGCTCGTGGTGACGGTCGGCGGCATCGTCGAGATCGCGCCTCTCTTCTATCTCGACAACACGATCGAGAAGGTGGAAGGCATGCGCCCCTATTCGCCGCTCGAACTTGTCGGGCGCAACATCTATATGCGCGAGGGCTGCTACCTCTGTCATAGCCAGATGATCAGGCCGTTCCGCGACGAAGTTGAGCGCTATGGCCACTACAGCCTGGCTGCCGAGTCCATGTACGATCACCCCTTCCAGTGGGGATCGAAGCGCACCGGGCCGGATCTCGCCAGAGTTGGCGACCGCTACTCGAATGCATGGCATGTCGCGCATCTTACCGACCCGCGCTCGGTGGTGCCGGAATCGATCATGCCGAGCTATGGGTTCCTGAAAGACACGCCGATCGACGTGAAGGATTTCTCGACGCATCTGGTCGCCAACAGGCTTGTAGCCGTCCCTTACACCGATGACATGATCGCCCACGCCAATGCGGATCTGGCGGCGCAGGCCGATCCCAATGCCGACACATCAGGCCTTGAGGCGCGTTACCCAAAAGCCAAGATCGGCGACTTCGACGGCAACCCGCAACAGGTCACCGAAATGGATGCCCTGCTCGCCTACCTGCAGATGCTTGGCACACTGGTCGACTTCAAAAATTACGACGAAGCCGCCGGCTACCGCTGAGGAGAACGCTGATGACCTACAATTTGATGCGGGCGTTTGCCGACAGCTGGGGCCTGGTTGCGATGGCGCTGTTCTTCGTGGGGTGCATCGCCTTTGCCCTACGCCCCGGCAGCCGAAGGCTGGCCGACGAAGCGGCCCGCATTCCGCTCGAGGACGAGTGATCATGAGCGACGAGCATATCGATGAAATCTCTGGCGTCTCGACCACCGGCCACGAATGGGATGGTATCCGGGAGCTGAACAACCCGCTTCCCAGATGGTGGGTTATCACTTTTTACGTCACCATTGTCTGGGCGATAGGCTACACCATTGCCTATCCAGCATGGCCTCTGTTGCACTCGGCGACAACGGGTGTGCTCGGCTATTCCAGCCGCAACGAGGTCAGGAACGAGCTGACCGCGGCTGAGGCCGCCAAGGGCAAATATATCTCGGCGGTGGAGTCCAAGAGCGTCTCGGAAATCGCCGCGGACGACGGCCTGCGCGAATTCGCAATCGCCGCCGGTGGCGCCGCTTTCAAGGTCAATTGCGTACAATGTCATGGCTCCGGCGCCCAGGGTTCCAAGGGCTTTCCCAATCTCAACGACGACGACTGGCTGTGGGGCGGCAAGGCCGAGCAGATCCAGCAGACGATTACGCACGGCATCCGCTTCGCATCCGATCCGGACACGCGCCTGTCGGAAATGCCGGCCTTCGGCGACATCATTACCGCCGACCAGATCGCACAAGTCAGCGCCTACGTGGCCAGCCTTTCCGGCAAGGTCCGCGATGCAAGTCTGATCCAACCCGGCGCCAAGGTCTTTGCCGAGAATTGCGTGGCCTGTCACGGCGACAATGCAAAAGGCAACAGGGAATTCGGCGCCCCCGACCTGACCGATGCGATCTGGCTCTATGGATCCGGTGAGACAGCCATCGCCGCACAGGTCCGTGCGCCAAAACAGGGCGTCATGCCGGCCTGGGTTGGCCGTCTCGGCGAGATCAAGGTCAAGGAACTTGCAGTTTATGTCCATTCGCTTGGCGGCGGAGAATAGGAATGGAAGGTCCTATTCTTCGGTCCCCCCTGCCAAGCGGACGAGGCCCGGCGTGAGCCGGGCCTCGACACCATCCCTAATGCGATCTGCACAACCCGGCAAGGCTATCCTACGGCGAGGCTTTACGACAGGTGCCCCTGACATTGGCTGGGAAAGTGGAGTTGCACATGCGTGACAAGACGCAGTTGACAGGGCTCGAAACAGAAACTGTCAATTCCGCCAAAACCCGCAAGCCGCTTTATGCCGCGCGTCAAAAGATCTTTCCGAAGCGCGCCTCGGGCAACTTTCGTCGCTTCAAATGGCTGGTGATGACGATCACACTTGGCATCTATTACCTGGCTGCGTGGCTGCCTTGGGCTCGCGGTCCATTTGCCCCGGACCAGGCAGTCCTGCTCGATCTCGCGAACCGGCGCTTCTACTTCTTCTTCATCGAGATATGGCCCCAGGAATTCTTCTATGTGGCCGGCCTCCTGGTCATGGCGGGCGTCGGTCTTTTCCTGATCACCTCGACTGTCGGCCGTGCCTGGTGCGGCTATGCATGCCCTCAGACGGTGTGGGTCGATCTGTTCCTCGTCGTCGAACGTGCGATAGAGGGCGACCGTAACGCTCGCATGAAACTCGATGCAGGCCCCTGGACCGCCCGCAAGCTGATGCTGCGCTTATCGAAGCACGCCGTCTGGCTGGTCATCGGTGCGGCGACCGGCGGCGCCTGGATTTTCTATTTTGCCGATGCGCCGACGCTGGTTGGCGAACTCTTCACCGGCACCGCGCCACCCGTCGCCTACATCACTGTCGCCGTGCTGACGGCTACCACCTACACGTTCGGCGGTCTGATGCGCGAGCAGGTCTGCACCTACATGTGCCCATGGCCGCGCATCCAGGCAGCGATGCTCGACGAAAGTTCTCTCACCGTCACCTACAATGACTGGCGCGGCGAACCGCGTTCTCGCCACGCCAAGAAGGTCCTTGCCGCAGGGCTGCCGGTCGGTGACTGCGTCGACTGCAATGCCTGCGTCGCGGTCTGCCCGATGGGGATCGACATCCGCGATGGCCAGCAGATGGAATGCATCACCTGCGCGCTGTGCATAGACGCCTGCGACGGGGTCATGGACAAGCTCGGCAAGGAGCGCGGGCTGATCTCCTATGCGACACTGTCCGACTACAACGCCAACATGATGCTGGCGACCGCGGGCGGCTCCAGTTCAGTCAACCCGTCGCAGGTCAGGACCGCTGATGGCCTGTTCTCCGACAAGGTGGCGCATTTCCATATCCGCAAGATCTTTCGGCCACGCACCTACGTCTACATGGGTATCTGGTCGCTGATCGGCCTGGGTCTGCTCTATTCGCTGCTGACGCGCGATCGGCTCGAAGTCAACGTGCTGCATGATCGCAATCCGCAATTTGTCACGCTGTCCGACGGCTCGATCCGCAACGGCTACACCGTCAAGCTGCTCAACATGATCCCCGAGCCAAGGACGATCGTTGTCGCGATTCAAGGCTTGCAGGGCGCCGAGATGAGCGTGGTCGGCGACGACATCCCGGAAGGCCGTTCTTTTGCCATTCCGGTCGAACCCGACCGCCTGAAAATGCTGAAGGTCTTCGTGCGCCAGCCGGCGGATCAAATCCAGGGCACAGCGCAGACCTTCAAGTTCCGTGTCGAGGACAAGGCGAGCTTCGAGGCGGACGAATACACCGCCACCTTCAACGCGCCGGAGACTGCCAGATGACCGCTAACGCTGAAAAACCCCGCGTATTCACCGGCAGGCACATGCTGGCCATCATCCTAGCCTTTTTCGGGGTGGTCATCGCGGTCAATCTGACGATGGCAACGCTCGCCAACACGAGCTGGACCGGCCTTGTCGTCGAAAACACCTATGTGGCGAGCCAGCAGTTCAACAAGAAGGCCGAGGAGGGGCGGGCGCAGGCAGCGCTCGGCTGGACCGGCAAGCTGACCATCGCATGGGGCGAGGTCCGCTATAGCCTTACCGACGCCGTCGGCAAGCCGATTGCCTTGCATGGCGTCAAGGTGCTGTTTCGCCATCCCGCCTACGAGAAAGAGGACAAGGCGGTCAACCTCGCCCTCGCCTCCGGCCAGGAATTCGCAGCCCAGCACATGCCGAAGGATGGCGTCTGGATCGTCGAAGTCGACGCTGACGCCGGTCTGGCCGAGCCCTACCGCGAAGTCCGCAGGATCATGATTTCCCATGGAGCGCTGAAATGAGTTGTTGTGCACCGGGCGCCGAAATGGCGCTTGATCTGGGCAGCACCACGTCGGTCCTGCCGTCTAGTCAAGAGATCAGGCTGGCGAGCCGATCGCTTGGAGATGATCTCCGCCAAACCGATCTTTCGGTGCCGAGCGTTCATTGCGCAGCTTGTATCCAGACGATCGAGACGGCGTTGGGAACGCTCGATCGCGTCGAGAGCGCCCGCGTCAACCTGTCGACGAAACGGGTCTCGGTCCGCTGGCGTGGCGACGAGGTTCCACCGTTCGTCGCCGCGCTTGGACGGCTCGGCTACCAGGCGCATCTCTTCGCCCCCGAGATTGATGAAAAGGACAGGACGCTTTCGGAGTTGATCCGCGCCGTCGCGGTTGCCGGGTTCGCGGCGGGCAATATCATGCTGCTTTCGGTCTCTGTCTGGTCCGGGGCCGAAGGGGCTACCCGCGACCTGTTTCACTGGGTCTCCGCATTGATCGCCATCCCAGCGCTCGCCTTCGCCGGCGGCATCTTCTTCCGCTCGGCCTGGAATGCACTGCGCCACGGCCGCATGAACATGGACGTGCCGATCGCGGTCGGAGTGTCGCTCGCTTACGCCATGAGCCTCTATGAGACGATCAACCATGGCGACCACGCCTATTTCGACGCGTCGGTTTCGCTGCTTTTTTTCCTTTTGATCGGCAGGACGCTGGATCACGTGATGCGCGAACGTGCCCGCACCGCGGTGAAAGGCCTGTCGCAGCTGGCCGCACGCGGCGCCATGGTGCTGCGCGGCGATGGCGCGCGCGACTATCTGCCGGTTGGCGAGATCGAACCGGGGATGCAGCTGCTGATCGCGGCCGGTGAAAGGATCCCCGTCGACGGCAAGATCATCCACGGAGCGTCTGATCTCGACTGCTCGCTGGCCTCAGGCGAAAGCGCGCCGAAAAACGTGGCGCCGGGCGAAGCCGTGCAGGCCGGCGTGCTCAATCTTACCGGCCCGCTGACGATCGAGGCGACCGCCGCCGCGAAGGATTCGTTCCTCGCCGAAATGGTTCGGCTGATGGAAGCCGCAGAGGGCGGTCGCGCGCACTATCGCCGCATCGCTGATCGCGTGTCGGCACTCTACGCGCCCGTGGTTCATCTCACCGCCTTCGTGACATTCCTGGGTTGGATGGCGGCGACGGGCGACTGGCACCGGGCGATGACGATCGCCATTGCCGTTCTGATCATCACCTGCCCGTGCGCGCTCGGCCTCGCCGTACCGATCGTTCAGGTGGTCGCCGCGCGGCGTCTGTTCGAGAACGGCATCATGGTCAAGGACGGTTCGGCCATGGAGCGCCTGGCGACGATTGATAACGCAGTGTTCGACAAGACCGGAACGCTCACGCTCGGACAACCCCGGCTCCTCAATGCATCGTCGATCGATCCGGCCATGCTGGCAATCGCGGCAGACATGGCCGCGCACTCGCGTCACCCGTTTTCAAAGGCCATAACCGGCTTTGCCGCTCCTGGCGGGCAACACAAATTCGATGCCGTCACAGAGCATCCGGGGTTCGGGATCGAAGCCACTGTCGCCGGAAGCATCTGGCGGCTGGGTCGACGCGGATGGGCTGGATGGAAGGCCCGGACCGGTGGTGAAGGCAACCATGGCTATGGCGGAACGGTGCTGACAAAAGACGGGTTCATTGTCGCGACCTTCGATTTCGAGGATGCGCTGCGCGCCGACGCGGCGGCGGCGATCAAGCGATTGAACGATACTGGGGTGTCGATGCAAATGCTGTCGGGCGATACCGCAGGTGCCTGCGGTGAAGTTGCAAGAATGCTGGGTGTCGAGGACTTCGTTCCGTGCCTGCTGCCGTCGGGCAAGGTCGAGCGCATCGAGACCCTGGCGAAAGACGGACACAAGGTTCTGATGGTTGGCGACGGCCTCAACGACACGCCGGCGCTGAGCGCGGCGCATGTCTCGATCGCTCCGGCCACCGCCGCCGACATTGGCCGCAATGCCGCCGACTTCGTATTCCTGCGCGAAAGCCTTCTGGCAGTGCCTCTCGCGCTGGACGTCTCGCGCAAGGCGGGACACCTGATCCGCCAGAACATCGCGATTGCGATCGTCTACAATGCCGTCGCCGTGCCGATCGCCATCCTGGGCCACGCCACGCCTTTGTTAGCGGCGATTGCCATGTCTGCCTCATCGGTGCTTGTTATTGGAAACGCATTGCGCTTGCACGGCTTCGGGGCGAATGCGACGCTGCAAGTTATTCAAAAAGTCGGACGCTCCGCAGTCAGCTATTCGGCATAATCCTCGTGACGACGTTGCTCTATCTCATACCAGTGGCCCTTTTTCTGGGTGCACTGGGTGTGTCCGGCTTCGTCTGGGCATTGCGAAGCGGTCAATACGAAGATCTCGACGGAGCCGCCGAGCGGATACTAATTGATCGGGACGACAAACCGGAACGCTGATTTCAATCCGCTGTGCATAAGATGCGCGGATCGCGCTCGTCAGTCGAGCCGGCTCGGTCGGGAACAAGCTGTCCATGCTCCATGCTCCATGCTCCATGCTCCATGCTCCATGACCATCTTGACCTAAGCTGCACACTACATTTGTGAAAAGCCTCTGTCGTGCGAAGGACTGCCTCCCATTGCACCCAGTATGAGGCGTGTGATGCCACGAGAGTACCTCGCGTGGCCGGACGAGAGCTTGGCAATGTGCGCACGGGTTCCAAAGTGGAACGTCACGGTCGATCACCTGACCGTGAACCGCCAGTGCCGATTGGTCATGTCTGGCTGATCCAGATCAGGGTCATACTCATCGGCGTGGTCTATTGACCAGTCTTCGACGGAGAAATGCATGACTTACGGAAAGATTGGTCGTCATTATCAGCACCTTCACGGTTCTGGGTTTTCTGTCGTGTGGTCGGCCATGCCTTGTGCTTACGGCGCAGCCATTAGCTGACCGGCGTCGTGTGTATCTCGCTTGCTGGCTGACCATCCGCGTGGCTGCGCGGACAGGGGGCCGATCAACAGCTTTCGCCTTTGATGGGTTGTGTGCGTCGTTGCCGATCCATCCCGATTCCCGGCCCGCGCCTTGAGGCTATGCGACGGTACCGGAACCCAGCGCACGTCACGCGGTTCCGCGCGCGTGGTGTCCGCTCGTCACGACGATGAACGAACAAGCGGCTGGAGTACCATGAACACCGTACACATCATCGACTGCCACAATGCAAATGACTACTTCGCCGACAGGCAAGAGGGACCGATCGTGCAGCACTTGTTAAAGGCTGTCAACATCCGCGCGGAGCTCCACATGGCGTTGAACCGAACGAAATTTGGTGAGGCTGTAGTACGAGCGATGGAGGCGGAGTGCGACGTGCTTCACATCGCCGGGCACGGCAATGGTGACGGGATCGCTTCGTCCAGTGGGCGAAGTGGCCTTCTTTGGGCTGACTTCGTAAAAATGTTCCAGGGCTCGCATCCAGCGCCGAAGATCCTCGTGATGTCAACGTGCTGCGGAGCATCATCGGGGTTGGGACGTGCGTTTTCGAAATCGATCAACCGTCCGAAGTTGATCATTGGTTCGAGTGACGCGCGCTATTTCGACGACTATGTCGCCGCGTGGGCTTTGCTCTATCGGCGACTGAATTGCAAGGACATCGACATCGAAGCCATGCAGCAGGTTCTTGATGAGATATGCGCGGTCGTGGATAAAAGTTTCCGCTACCTTGGCTGGGATGACGAGAGAGAGCGCTACGTTCGATACCCTCACCCTCGCAAGAGAGCCCGCTTCGACGTCGTGGAGCGTGAGTAGTATGCGCAAGGGTTCCAGGTGGAATGTGGCGATCGATGCGGCGCGGCCGTCGCTGACCAGCGTCGCGAGTGTCTCGCTTGCTGGCGGCGATCTGCGCGGCTGCGCGGCGAAAGGGCGGGATCGGTTAGCCGCATCCACCTCTGAGCGCTTTGAGTGCTTCGTTGCCGATCGATGCGAATCTCCCGGCCCAGCGCCTTTAGGCAATGCGGCGGGCACGGAGCTCATGTCACTCGGCTCAGTTCCACCGTTACACGAGGATAGGCGACCGGATGGCGGCACGCTGATGGGCTCTGACGATAATTTTGACATCGTTGTCGTTGGAGCCGGCCCGGTCGGCCTTTCGTTCGCTGCGTCGCTTGCCCAAAGCGAACTCAAGGTGGCAGTTGTTGAACAGAACACATTCGATAGTCTGGCGAATCCGGCTTTCGATGGTCGCGAAATCGCGCTGACCAACGCTTCGATCAGAACCCTTCGCGAGCTCGGCGCCTGGGATGTCATCCCGGCTTCGGACAAATCAGCACTTCAAGGCGCGCGCGTGCTCAACGGCTCGAGCGCATTCGCTCTTCGTTTCGATCCTCCCAGCAACTCTGGAGAACCGCTGGGGGTTTTGGTTCCAAATTGCCGGATCCGCGAGGCGCTGTTCAAAATCGTCCGCTTGCAGGATCGCGCCCGGCTGTTGTGCGGCCACTCGGTCGTCGATGCAACAAACAGCCAAGAAGGAGCAGTCGTAACGCTCTCTAATGGCGCGCGTTTAACTGCTCGGCTGGTTGTTGCCGCGGATTCGCGTTTGTCCGCCACGCGTGATCTGCTAGGCATCGGCGCCGATATCAACCGGCTTGGCCACTCGATGCTGATTTGCCGAGTGAGGCACGAGCGCGCCCACCACCAGATCGCCATCGAATGGTTCGATCACCATCAGACGATAGCGATATTGCCCCTCGCGGAGGGCATGTCGTCGCTGCTGCTCACATTGCGCTCAAACGAGGCCTATAGACTGCTTGCCTTCGATGATGATTTGTTCCTGTCGGAGTTGACGAAACGGTGTCGAGGGCGCCTTGGAAAAATGACCTTGGCAAGCAAGCGCCACACCTATCCGCTGGTCACGACCTGGGCGCACAAATTCCGGGCGCCGAGCGCCGCACTCATCGGCGACGCTGCCATCGGCATGCACCCGGTGACCGCTCACGGATTCAACATCGGTCTCAGCAGCCAGAAGCAACTCGCCCGTGGAATCATGACTGCGTGCCGCGACGGCCGCAATGTTGGCGACCCCGACATGCTGCATATATACGAAAGGCGGCTGCGCCTGTCGGCGGCGCCGCTCTACCATGCAACGAACATATTGGTTGGACTCTACTCCAGAGACCACCTGGCGGCACGGCTTGCAAGGCATCTGGGGCTTCGCTTTGCCCAACATGTTCCCCTTGTCCGGCATGGGATTTCGGCGGAGCTCCAGCGGTGATACTGCACCAGCAGTCGCATTTTTGCGCGTGCTGGGCGAGCGATGAGAGAGTGCATGATGCACCGGAGTAATCCTGCTCCCCGACGCTGATCTCCGATTGAAGAATTAACCCGTCCTTCAGGGGGGCTGCATAGGCTGCGGACAAGCAGGAGTAAGCAAGCTGACCCGTCCAGCCTTGGAAAAAGAAGATCCGCTGGAGGCGAGAATCCTTCAGGACCAGCTCGCTGATCTGAGGGCAGGCCTTTTCGTCTCAATGCCGATAAGCATTGTGCTGTCCGGGCTGATTTTGACCGTGCAGGCCCTTTCCGGGAACGGTCTTGCTGGCGCGGCCTGGTTTTCGGTCGTTAATGCGATAAATGCCGCCCGCCTTGCACTCGCCCGTCATCAGCTGAAGGAACCCGGAGTCCAGGATGATCTGACACGGGTTTGGCTGCGGCTTCGCTGGTTTGGCAGGCTTGCTCTTCTGGCGGGATTCACCTGGTCATTCCTTGCCGTCCTAACGGCTGGATACACGACGTCTCAAGCATCGCTGCATCTAATAATTCTGGCGGGCATTTCAGCTGGCGCGGTCACGTACGGCAGCTCATATGCTGCGGCAGCGATATGCTTCATCACACCGCCACTCCTCATTGCCGCCGCATGTTTGCTGACGAAGGGAGCCCCGGAAAACTACATTCTGGCTTTTGCCGTCCTGCTTTTCGAGGGCGGCCTGGTTCGATCCTCGTTCGTTGGACAAGCGCGCTTCCGTGACGCGAGCCGCCTGAGACATCAAGCCGAGCGGCTTGCCGCGGAAATGGAGCGCAATTCCAGGGAGGACCATCTTACCGCGCTCCTCAACAGGCGGGGCCTCGAACATGCAATCGATCAGTTTGAGAACACCGATGGACCCTTTGTGGCCATGCTGATTGATCTGGACGGGTTCAAATCTGTCAACGATACCTACGGTCACAGAACGGGTGACGAGCTGCTTGCCAGGATCGCCCGCCGAATAGAGGAAGAAGCACCGGAGGGCTCAACGCTCGCCCGCATCGGTGGGGATGAATTCGTGCTGGTTTTTTCTTCGCGAAAGAATTCTCCTTCTCCCACCAATCTCGCGTCCAATCTCATAGCCAAGCTTGCTCGCCCCTATCCTGGGATCGCATCAGTCCGCATTGGAGCGTCTATAGGAATCTACTTGGCTGAAAACCCCGGACTAACGGAAATGTTGTTGCGGGCCGACATCGCCCTTTACACAGCTAAGCGCCGCGGCAGGAATGAATTTTGTCTGTTCGATGCCGAGCTAGCCCGGGAGTTGCAACGCCGCCAGTCAATCGAACGCGATCTTCATTCGGCGATAACGATGAGAAGCTTGGTCGCTTGGTTTCAGCCAATCGTAAGACTCGAAACTGAAGCCGTCGTCAGTTTTGAAGCCTTGCTAAGATGGTCTCACCCGCTTCACGGTCCCATTTCTCCGCCCGAGATCATGACAGCGGCACGCGAAACTGGAATGCTTCAGCTGCTAACTCAAACGGTATTCGCCGACTGTTGCGCTCTTATCGAGGGCTTGGTCAAAGCTGACCGTCGTGATGTTCGTGTGGCGATGAATGTTTCACCGTGCGAGTTGGAAGCTGGCGATATTGACGAGATGATTCTTAATGGTCTGGCGGCAAAAGACCTCCCTGCAACGATGTTCGACATCGAGATTACCGAAGAAGCCCCAGTGGATCCGGACAGAGTGGATGAAAAGCTCGCCCGGCTTTCACATGCTGGCATTTCTATCGCGCTCGATGACTTCGGCACCGGTTTTTCGACGTTGGCATCGCTCAAGGACAGTCGGATCAGGAAGGTGAAAATAGATCAGGGCTTCGTTCGCGGCTTAGCCAAGTCCCGGGAGAATCGGCTGCTTGTCAAAGCGGTGATTGATCTTGGTAGGACGCTCGGGATCGAGGTCATGGCCGAGGGCGTTGAAACAGAGGCAGATCGGCAAACTCTGTACAAGCTTGGCTGCAGAACCGCGCAGGGCTTCCTGTTCTCTAAGGCAGTGCCTCTCCATTTGGCACTTGATTCGGTAGTAAAAGAGCACGCGAAGGAGTTGTGACCGGCCTCTCCGTCCGTGCTGCTCGCGGAACTTTCATGTGGGGTGGACCTGACGCGCGAAAGCCGTTTCGGACGGTAGAGTTATTACGGGGGCGAAACTGAGCACGTGGTTTGGATAGCAGCAATCCGGTCCACCGGCGCACATGCAGCGGCTTCATACAAGCGTTCAAGTTGCGAGATGAGCTTGAGTGAACGACGTCGGAGAATTGCGTCCTTTGGACGCTGGTTTCGCGGTTCCCGTAGGATTCGATTACGGGAAGCGTTCTTGGCTGCTTCTCGGCTCAGCGCTCATCGGGATGAACAACGTACCCGCGGTCAAGGTCTTCGCGACCTCAACCCAGTCACCATCCCGCAACAGCAGCGGTCGGGTCCTGATCAAGCGCTCAGCCTCAGCACAGGTGCTGGAGCAACGGTAGAGCGCGGAAAACGTGTATCGGAATGCGCTGGCTCACCATAGGAAGCTGCCACGGCATGTCGAATGTCCCCAGGGGGCGGACCGTTCCCTTGCATTTGTCTCGATGACGGGCTCTCAAAGCTAAAGCCAAGAGAGCTTTATAAAAATCGCACCCGATCGGCTGCGCAACGACGACCAGCTGAGGCCCGATCGGGTGCTAAGGTCGTGCCAAAAAAGGCGCGTCACTGTCGCATTTCTAGCCGGCTTGCGATCGGACGTCATCTCTTGGCGATCGCTGCCCCTTCTCTCAAATGCGCTTAGCGGCGCCGATGGCGAATAGCGCAAGCTTTTCCACCCGTTTCTACTCCACTACCGAGACTCGTCACCAACCTCCTTTTATTCGCTTCCATATGGCCCATCCTGTCTCCAATCGAGGAGGAGCGCGAACATGGGCCAAGCCGTAGAACGTCTCAGTCTCGGGAATTCTTCTGCTCGCCAAACTGCCGTTGTCGCCGGCACCATATTTGGCAGGGTGACAGTGCACGACAAGATATCAGGCGTTCTTGTCTGGGCTGAACTATGCTTGCAAGCCATAACCCAAAAATCGCCGATCCCTTTGAATTCGAGCCGGATGAATGGGTGTTTCAAAATTTTTGGCGGTTTTAGGCAGAACCCTCCGATGGCCCGCGTACCGGTCAAGCTTCGTGAGCACTTTAGGTTCGTCGATCAGGCATAGGTTTCTTTCCCATGCCACATGCTGGCCGTTTGCCTAGTTCGGAAGCCCTCGAGAGGCGTTGCTCGTCTTGGTATGGCGTCGCCCCTTTTTCCGATCCATCGGCCACGGAGCTAGAATGGTGTCTAGCTGTTGCCGCCTACTTGGTCATCCGGCATGGAGATGCCTATATACCGACCTTCGAAAGGCTGGAATACGAGGTCGAACAAATGCGGCGGAAGCTCGGAAATCGCGAGCGAGCGCAGCGCGTGCTGGCCACGCTCAACCTAAATGGCTCGGACAGCTGGAGCCGTGAGGTTGGTTCTCAAGGCCTGGATGGCGCCGCAATCACATTCGCCCGGGCGGGGTAAAAGCGATTTTTTGGAGCCACTCGCGCTTTTGCGCTAACGAAGGTCCCGCGCCGTATTTGGGCCGGATCCATTTGTGGCCCATCAGAGAAGCAATTACCTTCTCCGGCGCCTCAACTGCCGTCAGCCGGTCCTCGAAAGTGTGTCGCAGGCTATAAAGACTATGCTCGGAAGTCGGCAGAAGTTCCTTGCTGGCGAGCACCTTGTTGACGAGCGCTGAAAGTGACGCGGCCTTGTCGCGATAACGAGGAAAGCCGTCCGGATGGAGCTTGATGGCTGCAAGTGCGCCGCCAACCAAGGGAATGTCACGGGCTGAATGACCGGTCTTCAAGCGACGGCCATTGGGGCGCACCCGCACATGCGGGATTTCTCGATCGAGGTGGATTGTTTCGGTGGTGAGGTTTGCCGCTTCAGAAAGCCTGAGTCCGGTATCGGCAATCACATAGATTAGATGGCGGGCTTCGTCATTGAGTCCGTCGAGCGCGCCTTCAGCGAGTATCTTCTCCTGAATGAACTCCGCTGTGAACGCAGCGCGTTGCCCGGGGACGGCGCCGGAAAGACGCAGGTTTCGAAAAACCGGCTCCAGCTTGAGCTGGTGAGTCAGATCGACGACGCGCAGCATTTTCGAAACATGGCCGATGTCCTTGTTGGCCGTACCGATATCAAGTCCATCCTCAACGATCCGCTTTTGCCACCACTCGCGGAACGCGATTGCGTCGTCCCGAGTGAGGCTTGCGATCTCCTTGTCGCCAATGACTCCAACCAGATTGGCAACTGCGCGCTTTTTGGGGTTACGCCATTTCTTGATTTGGTTGGGCGACATGGTCAGCAAGTTCTGTTGCTCGATCGTCTCGAATTCCTTGATAAGACCGCTCAGGCGGACCGCTGGCCGCTTCTCCCCACCCATGACGGCCGAGACGTCCTGCGCGTCCTCGATCGATTTTTTGTCGAGGAGCAGCTTGATACGGGCCATGAGTTCGTCGAGCGGCCCCGCTGCTAGTTCCTCGTTAGTGCGATAGGCCAATCCAAATGACCGCGCGCGCTTCCTCGCGGCTTCGAAACGCAGCCCCGCCTCGGCGGATTGGCCTTCCCGCAGTCTACGCCAATACGCCTCCAGCCCCGCGCCGAGGCTTTGCACTGCATCTCGCGCCCGTACACCGCGGGGATCGTCAGCCACGGCGACGCCCGTGGAAATGCGTACTAGGCAGCGGCGATCAAACGCCGCGAATTCCTTCGGCACCCTGCGGACGAGATACCAGATGCCTTCACGTTTATGCGGCTTTGGCGCTGCGGAACGTCGCATTATCTTTCTCTAATGTTACACAGTTTGTTACACAGTCTAAGATATGTTTCGCTTCGTGCTGGTCAAGCGCAACAAGGAAGCTTTTGAAAGGAAAGGATTTTTATGGAAGCTAAATGGCGGAGAGGGAGGGATTCGAACCCCCGATGGGCTTGCACCCATGCCGCATTTCGAGTGCGGTGCATTCGACCACTCTGCCACCTCTCCGCGGTCATGGTCGGCCGTTGCCGGCGCGGCGCACTAGATAACGGCTGAACGGGCAGGTTACAAGGCCAATCCGTCAGTTATTTGGCTTGCTTGGCAAGCGGCGGATTCACGGGCTGCTGGGGTACAGCGAGACCCGAGGCAGATTGCCGACCGGTCACCCATCCTCAGCCCAGGGGGGCAACGCCGTGGGCATGTCGGCACAGCCGGTCCGTGCCCGCCAATGACGGTCTCGGAAACGGCGCGGCTGGTTTGCCTTGACTCGCCCCCAACCTTCGGTTAGGGACAGCGCGCAATCGGCGTGGAGGGTTCTTCCGCGCCGCTTGTTTTTTGAACCCGCAGACTGACAAAAAGACGGCCGAACCGCCAGATGCGGTTCATCAAGGCCGACCGAACAGCGAAAGGCAAAAAATGTTCGCAGTCATTAAAACGGGTGGCAAGCAGTATCGCGTTGCCGCCAACGATCTCCTGAAGATCGAAAAAGTCGAAGCCAATGTCGGCGATATGGTCGAGATCGGCCATGTGCTGGCGCATGGCGAGGGCGAGAATGTCACGTTCGGCGCGCCGTTCGTCGACGGCGCGGTGGTCACCGCCGAAGTCGTCGAACAGGGCAAGAACCGCACCGTCATCGCCTTCAAGAAGCGCCGCCGGCAGAATTCGCGCCGCAAGATCGGCCATCGCCAGCTTTTGACCACCGTGCGGATCTCCGAGATCCTGCTGGGTGGCGCCAAGCCGACGAAGACGGCATCGGTCAAGGCGCCGAAGAAGGTGAAGGCCGAGGCCGCCACCGAGGTGCAGGCGGAAGCTGCGCCGAAGAAGGAGCCCAAGGCGAAGGCAGTCGAGA